>NZ_KV811132.1:0-206645 GCF_001813005.1 Streptococcus sp. HMSC062H02 | reverse complement strand
TCTTTCTTAGGTTGTTCGCCGTCTTCGGTTGGATGACCTGGAATTTCGTTCCCTTCCTTATCCTTATGACTTGTCTTAACCTTCTCATAAACGTGGACCACATTGCCTTTTTCATCAACCTTAGTTTCAACAATTTTATATCCTGGAATATCTTTCTTAGGTTGCGAACCATCTTCACTTGGGGCTAGGATATTTCCTTTAGTATCAACAAATGAAGTATTCGGACGTACAGTAGGGATATATTTAGCTGTAATTGGGGTTCCATTCTTATCAACACGTTTAACTGTTACTCCAGTTGCTCGACCTACAAATTCTGGCTCTGGTGTGAAAGTAACTTTTCCAGCTTCATCAATAGTATATGTACCCTCACCTGGTACCTTCTTCTCTGTTGTACCATCGTCAAAGGTCGGCTTAACTGTTTCATCAATTTCTACCGGAATTTCTTTACCATTGATTGTTACTTTTCCGCCTTCAAATGTTGGTGTTCCTGATTGAGGTTGTCCTTTCGGACCTTCTGATTCAGAATCTTTTGAAGTAGGTGTAACCGGGATAACAACTGGGGTATACTTAGCTGTAATTGGGGTTCCATTCTTATCAACACGCTTAACAGTCACACCTGTTGCTTGACCTGTAAATGTCTTCTCGGGAGTAAAGGTTACTTTTCCAGTTTCATCAATAGTATATGTACCTTCACCTGGAATTGTCTTCTCTTTTGTACCATCATCAAACGTTGGTTTGACTGTTTCATCAATTTCAACAGTTTTCTCAATACCATTAACTTTGACTTTTCCACCTTCAAATGTTGGTGTTCCTGATTGAGTTGCACCCTGAACATCTGTTGTAATAACATCCGAACTTGTTGGAGTTGCTGGTTTAACAACTGGAGTGTATTTAGCTTTTACAGGAGTTCCATTCTCATCTACACGTTGAACTTCTACACCTGTTCCTTTTCCAGTAAATTGTGGTTCTGGCTTAAATTCTACCATACCATTATTTACAGTATAAGTTCCTTCGCCTGGAATGACAATTGGTTGATCTGTTGGTTTTCCTGTTTTTGGATCAATAAGTTCAAGACCCTTGGCTTCATCAATAGGAACAATTTTTTCCACTCCATTAACAGTAACCCTACCACCTAGGAATGTAGGCACTCCTTTTTGAGTTGCACCTTGAATGTCTTCTGTAACAGCATCAGTAGCTGTTGGAATTGCTGCCTTAACAACTGGAGTGTAGCTTGCTGTAACGGGGGTTCCATTCTTGTCTTCACGTAAAACTTCAACGCCTGATGCTTGACCTGTAAAGGTTTTTTCAGGAACAAAGGTTACTGTTCCGTCCGGTGCTACAGTATAAGTACCTTCACCCGGAATAGTGATAGAATCCACAACATTTCCAGTTTTAGAATCAATCAATTTAGCTGGAACAGTGTCATTCATCTCAACAGTAACTTCTTTTCCATTGACAACTGCAGTTCCACCTTGGAATTCTGGTTTTCCAGTTTGAGTTGCACCTTGAACATCTTCAGAAGTCGCAGGAACTCCAATAGGATTTACTGGGATAATTTGTGGCGTGTAAGTTGTCGTCACTTGAGTTCCATTTTCATCTTCTGCTTGCACAGTTGCTGGAGTAACCTTACCAGAATACAATTTATCCGTTGGACTAAAGGTTACCTTTCCAGTTGTTGGATCAATAGAGAATGTACCAATTTCAGTAGTCCCATCTTCAGCATAAGCTGGAGTTGTCTGACCTGCAGGAACTTCATTTCCTTCTTTATCAAGAAGTTTTACTGAACCTTGTTTAATTGGTGCAATTGCATCACCTTGAACAAATGTAGGGGTGCCTGTTTGTGTTGCTCCTTGAATATTTTCAGAAGTTGCTGGAGTTGCTGTTGGTGTAACTGGCGTAATCAATGGTGTGTAAGTTGTTTCAACCGAAATACCATTTTTATCTTTAGCTTGTACACGCACAGGTTGAACTTCACCACTATAAGTCTTATCAGTTGGGGTAAAGACTGCAACGGCTTGTTCACCAACTGTTTTCAGAGTATATGTACCAATAACATTTCCACTAGGGTCTTTAGCTGGAACAGATGTTGCTGGAGTTCCGGTTTCATCTAAAAGAGTGAAAGTAGCTAGGTCAATATCTACAGTCACCTGTTTACCATCCAGTGTAGTCGTACCACCATTGAATGTTACTGTACTTTCTTGAGTTGCTCCTTGTACATCAACTGACTTAGCAGGTTCTGCTGTTGGAGTAACACCTACAATATGTGGAGTATAAGTTGTCTTAACTGTTGTACCATTCTCATCTTCAGCCTGAACTGTTGCAGGTTGGACTTTACCTTTGTAAGTTTTATCGGTTGGACTGAATGTTACAGTATTTGAAGTTGGGTCAATTGTATATTCCCCTACTTTGTTACCATTCTCATCCAAAGCATCTACTGAAGCTCCAGGTGCTACCGGAGTACCATTCTTATCAAGTAGAACAGCTGAGTTCGGCTTGATTGGAGCAACAGAGTGTCCTTCTTTGAATGCTACCGTTCCTGTTTGAGTAGCGCCTTGGATACCAGTTGATTCTGCAGGAGTTGCTGTTGGAGTAACTGGTGTAACAGTTGGAGTATATGTTGCTGTCGCTGTAGCGGTAATAGGTTGTCCATCTTTATCTTGACCAAGAGTTGCTGTTAATGATACAGTCACTGGGGTTGCTGTACCTGTGAATGTTTTCAACGGAACAAATGTCACAACACCAGTTTCATTATTAATTGTGTATGTTCCTTGACCATCAATTGTTACTTGGTCAACTAACTTACCAGTGGTAGGATCTACCAACTTAGCAGGTGAAGTAGCACTTGGTGCCACAGGTGAGCCATCACCAACAGATGTAAAGGTTGGAGTACCTGTTTGAGTCGCTCCTTGAACATCTGTGGATGTTACATTATGACCTTCAATCGTGTCTGTTACTGTGATGTGGTAAGTTGTTGTAGCGGTTGATGAGCCAGCCCCATGATCCACACCAGATTCAGTTCCACCTATTGTAGCATCTGTTGTGTAATTGCCATTACTATCAATAACGTCAACTGTTACTGTATAGACTCCCACTTCACTCAGTGTATAACCACTAGCAAGATTATAGTTGTTTGCATCTTGTTTAGTGTCATAAACCTTCTGAACTCCTGAAGGAGATGTTACTGTAATACGAGTAATGTAAGTTGTTTTTCCGTACTTAGTATCTTCTGCATCAGAGATTGTCACTGCAGCTTTTGCTTCATTACGGAGATCTACCGCAGTTCCTTTAGTAGAAGTATAATCTTGTGAGCTTGCAGTTGGTTTCGTATTGACAACAGTCGCAACATCTGAGTTAGTTGCGATTGTTCCTCTAATGATTCCACCAAATCCTGATTTAGTATGAACTTCCCATGAATCATCACCCAACTTTTTAGCAGTAACTTCTGTTCCATCTGATGATGTCCATGTGTTTGAATGTTTGTCAAAAGTAATAGTTACTGACATACCATCGCCAGCTTGGTTAGTATTTTGAGAAACATATTCCGTCATTGGACGATCAGGAGTAGTTACACTTGTTACATTTCCATCTTTATCAAGTTGACGAGTATATTCGTAAATGAAGAATTTCATACCGCCATCTAGTTTCGCTTCAGTGTATACTTGGCGTTTCGTCCAAGTTGTAGTCCCATCTCCATTTGCTGTTTTCACTTCGGCATAGTCGCCAGGTAACTCCCAGTGTCCAGTAGCCTTATTAAAAGTCGCAGTATGTTTTTGCCCATCAGTTCCATTCAATTCAACTCGCTCACGTAAGAAAGTTCCCTTAACATTTTCAGCTGATGCTTCTACTTTGATATTATCAACACCAACTTTTGCAGTTGCTTCTGACGTGACTGGAATATTAAAGACGGTATTTGAATCTACAGCACCTAGTTCTTGATTTTCAGTAACCGCTGTATTGGTTGAACCACTATCTACAAGCCATTTACCATTAACGGCTTTCAAGTTTGTTACAGTTCCATCTGGCATTGTAACCTTAGCACTTGTAGCACCTTTCGAGATTTTAACAGGAACTGTTGTTGAATAGGTTTCAACGTTTTGAACTTCAACTTTAGGCTTAACAACTACAGTAATAGAACCGTGAGCCTCTTGACCTGACTGATTCCATGTCGTATTATTAGATAATTTATCATAATCTTTAGCAAATACTGAAACGGTATAGATACCTGCCTCTGTCACCTTACCTCCAATGACAGCATTACCCATGTTGGTTCCAGCAGCTTTTTGCTCTTCAGCAGTACTGTTTGTTACAGTATAGTTGGTACCAGGAATCAACACTTTAGAATCATCTAATTCTGCTCCTATAGTGTTGTAGCCTGAGACACCTGTGACTGCTTTAGAAGAATTTTGACGAACTTTAACTACTTTACCTTCAGCAGTTGTATAGTCATAGTTTCCTGCTGAATTGCCAGGTATCGCACTAGCTCCCGAAAAATCATGAAAACGAAGATTGATATTCGCATCATCACCAACAGTTCTATCATAACGAGCTGAATCTGACTGAATTGTAGGAGGTGTGCTATCTTGCCAACCTACCCAACCAGCACGTAGATTCTGAATTTGGAAGGTGACAGTCCGCCCATCTGTATTCGTTGCAGTAATATTGAATCGTAAGTCATACACTCCATTTTCAATACCAGCAATTACTTTACCTTGAATGGTATCTGTCGCCTCATCATAAGCAACACCTGGTACAAGGTTAGTTGGTGTTACAGAGGTAAGACTCCAACCAGCTTGCTTAGCTTTTTCTGTAACTGCAATACGATCTTTCAAACCTTTAATATAAACTCTGTCAACTCCTTGTTCATACCCATAGCCATAAATTTCTGTAGCTAGGTATTCATAACCACCGTTAGCAGAGTATATTGACGTCGCAGCGTTTGAAATTCTTGACCCATCCGCACGGAGTTTGTTTCTCCAAAGAGGGGCTTCTTCTGCTAATTTTTTAGCGGCATCAGGGGTTAATGGATAGTCTACACGTCCTTTGTTGTTATGACCAGTTTTTCCACCCTGTTCTGTATGCATCCCATTTCCAGCATTGGTATCTTCACCAGTCCGCTGATTAGAATAGACGTCTATCTCTAACCCTGTAGCATCAGTACCCGTAATTAATTTAATTTCTTGTACTGGAATTGTATAGGTATCTTTACCAGTATGATTTGCAGCGTTTGTTTCCGATGCATGAGTTGTGTTAGAACCCTCTTCGGCATAGAAATCTTGAGCAGCCAAAGCGACTCCAAAGTTTCCATCTTTTCCGATTCCTGCTTTCTTCAAATCATTGTAGACAGCAATAATGGAATCATTTAAGCGTGACAATTGATCATTGATTTGTTTAGCTGTAACGCTATCCGTAACTAACACTTTTTTAGCTTCCGCAATAACTTCTTTATTATTAGCTATCGCTGCCTCAATTGCCGCTTTGTTTTCAGCCTCAAGCTTATTTTTCCGGACTGCTTCAGTTGCTAAAACATTGGTTACCTCAGCTTCAGAGGTAACTTGTTCTAAGACTTTTTTAGCTTCTTGGACTGGTTTGACAGTTTCTTCTGCTTCTTTTGTTTCTTTTGCTTCTTCTGCTTTTTCTGTAGCAGTGGTCGCCACTGGTTTGACTGCTGTAGTTGTTGCTGTTTCCTCAACTTGTTTCCCAGCTTCGTCTGACTCAACTACAACTGTAATCAAAGCTTCAACTTTAGCATGCTCTGTATCGATATCAGCCTGTTTTGCAGTTTCGTTTGCAAGAACTGCCTTTGCCGCAGTCAATACTTCATTTGCAGTAGCTATCGCTGTTGCATCAGCTTTCTTTGCAGATGCAATCTTCGCTTCTAACTCAACTACTTTTTTAGTCAGAGCAGTCTTATCAACTTTTTTAGTCTCTACTACTTTTTCTGACGCCTTAGCTTCAGATTTCTCCGCCGTTATAGTTGACTCCGACTCCTTTGTTGCTACTGGTGTTGTCGTTGCCACTGTTCCATCTGCACCTTGTACTTCCGCTGCCGATACCGCACCATTACCTAAGAACATCATCAAACCGGTCGCAATTGCCACCGACGCAGCCCCAAAGCTGTACTTCCGAATGCCATAACGAATGTACTTCTCCGTTCGATAATCCTGTTGCTTACTCTTCATAAGATACACAACCTTCCTATTTTTATTATATCGATATTGAAATATAGAAAAACAAAATTTCTTTCTCTCCTTAAAAAGGCTTTTAAATTTTGATGTTTCAAAAGGATTATATCCTCATATTCAATATGCATATTCATACTAACACTTTCCCCTATCTTTTTCAACAATTTTTATAATTTTATTTAAAATAAAATTAATAACATCCAAATCATTTGATTGGCAAAAAACAAGCACAAGTCTTCTATTTACAGTATGTAAACCTTATATTTTTGTTGAAACAAATTTAATAAAATACTATTTAATGTATCAAACCATTATATTTATATTTGGATCCACTTCGCAAATATTATTTTTTTTAACATATTTTATTTATAATTATAACTATAAAATCCAAATGCGTTCTCAATAAAAGAAACTGTATTTTTATCAGTTATTTCTTATTTGTTCTATGTTCTTATTACCATTCAACTAAAAATATAACAAGTCTTCTCACAGCAATTTCCTTCTTTTTTTAATATAAATCAACCAACCTTGAACACAAAAGAGGGACTTTCTTTTCACTTTATTTCCCTCTTCTGTGCTATACTTAGTTTAGTACATTCTTTGAGATTGGAGCCAGTATGAAAATCCATAAAACCGTGAATCCCGTTGCCTATGAAAACACTTATTATCTAGAAGGGGATCAACACCTGATTGTGGTTGATCCAGGTAGCCATTGGGAAGCTATCCACAAGACTATTGAAAAAATCAACAAACCAGTCTGCGCGATTCTCCTGACACACACCCACTACGACCATATTATGAGTCTAGACTTGGTTCGTGAGACTTTTGGAAATCCCCCAGTTTATGTAGCAGAGAGTGAAGCCAGCTGGCTTTATACACCTGTAGATAATCTCTCTGGTCTCCCTCGTCACGATGATATGGCAAATGTGGTCGCAAAACCTGCAGAGCACACCTTTGTCATTCATGAGGAATACCAGCTTGAGGAATTTCGTTTTACAGTTCTACCAACCCCAGGGCACTCTATCGGCGGTGTTTCTATCGTCTTTCCTGATGCCCATCTTGTCTTGACCGGAGATGCTCTTTTCCGAGAAACCATCGGACGGACAGACCTTCCTACAGGTAGCACGGAACAACTCCTCCATAGCATTCAGACGCAACTCTTCACCCTTCCTAACTACGATGTCTATCCTGGACATGGTCCAGCTACAACTATCGCTCACGAAAAGACCTTCAATCCCTTTTTCTAGCAAACAAAAAACCAAGGATAACATCCTTGGTTTTTGTGTAGCTTCTATTTCTATGTCAATATTTGCTCAGAAGAATCAATATTGACTAGAAAAGCAATTCAAAACTAATTAGCCGGATTCAATTCTTTCCAACCAATGTTAGACAAATCAAGCTTTTCAGAAGAGATATCTAAAACTTGCTCTGCTTTTTCATTGCCACCAATTTGAATAGTTGCTTCTTTAATCTTCTGCACTCCGTTTTTATCGAACGAATATAGAGACAGGTTCATTTCTGGACGAGTTGACTGCCAGTCTGCATAAGAGACTTGACCGTTTTCATAAATATCAAATCCTGAGCGAAAACCACCTGCAGAAGCTATATATGCTGTGTGAAGTAAGCTAGGTTTTTGATTTTCCAAATAATAAATGGCTGAAACAAATTTTTCATCGCCAATAAGCAACTCGTCTTGACCATCCTTATTCAAATCAACAATTGCGTATTTCCAAGCGGGTGCATTATGATAATCCATTCGAGAGAAAACTAGGCCATATTCTTCTGAAGTAATCTTATCTTGTTTACTTTCCTTGTATAAATCTTCTCTATTACCTTGTTTTAAAAGGTCTGTAAAGTGATTATAGCGTTCAATCACTTCTTTATATAAATCTTGTCTAGTTTCTTTCTTATTTTCAGCAGTCGATTGCGATTCCTTGGTTGACGAGTCACTAGTATTTTCAGCCTTTGCTTCTGTTGATACACTAGTCTTATCATCTTTGGAGACAGATGATAGTGCAGATGAAGGTTCTGTATTGTTCCTATTTTTATTGAGACCACAAGATGCTAGAACTGAAATCGAAAGAATAGCTGATAGCATCATTAAAAATTTTTTCATGTTAACCTCGATAGCATTGCATTTTCAGATTGATAAACTTCAAAAATGAACCATTAATTCCAAGATGATACTTGGTTAGGGACTTACTTTACCAAATAATCACACGGTCTTCTGGTGAACGCCACATGCCGTCGCCTTCTTTGACATCATAGGTTGTAAAAAAGTCATCGAAGTTTGGTACTTGAACGTTGACACGGAGTTTGGCAGGCGCGTGCACATCGACACTGGCCATGAGTTTCATCAACTCAGGACGGCCTTTCATGCGCCAGATACGAGCAAAGTTGTGGAAAAATTCTTCAACTGAGAAGTCTGGTTCTCTCTTAGCAGCTTCAAGGGCTGCAGCAATTCCGCCCAAGTCAGCAACGTTTTCTGATACAGTTAGTTTTCCGTTGATTCTTGCTCCGTAAGATTCTTGGCCATCAAACTGGTCGATAACTTTTTGTGTTTTTTCTTTAAAGGCAGCATAGTCACTCTCTGTCCACCAATCCTTGAGGCTACCATTTTCATCAAAGGACGCACCATTTGTGTCAAAGGCATGAGAGATTTCATGGGCAATAACAGCACCAATACCACCGTAGTTGGCAGAAGACGACTGATGCAAATCATAGAATGGAGCCTGTAAAATGGCAGCTGGGAAGACAATCAAGTTCTTCTGAGGATTGTAGTAGGCATTGACCATATGAGCTGGCATGCCCCATTCCTTGTAATCAACAGGCTGATTCCACTTGCTCCAGCTGTGCTTGATTTCCACACGCGCAAAGGCTAGGGCATTCTCAAAGAGACTGACAGTTTCGTCCACTACCTTGTCCTTATAGCGTTCTGGCAATTCCTCTGGATAACCGATATAAGGCTTGATGACATTGAGTTTGACAATGGCCTTATCTCGTGTTTCAGGCGTGAGCCAGTCGTTCTTAGCCAAACGTTCCTTATAAACGTCAATCATAGTCGCCACTTTTTTCTCTACGTCTGCCTTAGCTTCTGGAGAGAATTTTTCATGCGCATACCAGAGACCAAGGGCTTGCTTAAAGGGACCTTGGGCCAAGTGATAGGCTGCCTTGACCTTATCCTGAGCTTCTGGAACACCTGAAAGGGCACGACCATAAGCACCTGACAAGACACGAATCTCGTCTGTGAGATAGCTTGTTGAGAGATTGACCACACCCAAAATCAAGGTTGCTTTAAATAGAGGCCACGCTTCTTCACTATAAAACTGATCTGCTGCTTGCCAAAAACGTTCCTCGTCTACGATAACCTTATCTGGAGTTTGTCCAATTACTGCTTGGAAGAAGTCATCTAGAGGTAGTGCAGGGGCAAACTTTTTGAAATCTTCATAAGCGTATGGATGATAGAGTTTGGCATATTCTGAACTTTCTTCGTTTGAAAGAACCACTGCTGCGATACGACGGTCCAATTCCAATCGTTTCTCTAAAAGATCTTCGATTTCTTCATCTGAGAAGTTATAGGCTTTGAGGAGATTAGAAGTACTTTCTTTCCAAAGATTCAATAATTCCTCACGCTGAGGATGGTCTTCGGCATAGTAGGTTGTATCAGGCAAGATAGTTCCTGGAGCACTAGCCCAGAGAACATTGGTTCTAGCATCCATAAAGTCTGGTGATACGCCAAATGGAAGGAAATTTGGTTTGCCAGCTAATTCAAATGCTGCTAATTTGCTGGTAAAATCCGCAAAACTCTCCAAATCTTGGTATTCCTTGAGCAGAGGAAGAACAGGTTTGATCCCATCAGCTTCTCTCTTATCAAAATCACGTACCATACGATGGTACTTAACAAAGTTTGCGAGGATAGCGTCCTCTGGAAGATCTTCTCCAGCCAACCACTTGTCCGTAGTTGCCAGCATTAACTCTTCAATCTCCTCATCAAGGTCAATAAAGCCACCTGTTCGAGATTTATCAGCTGGAATGACAGCTGTCTTTTCCCATTCGCCATTGATTGCATCATAAAAATCGTCTTGATAACGTGTCATCTTGTTCTCGCTTTCATTTTTTCACTTATTCTTAGCTTAGCAAAAAACACTTGGGAATGCAATTAAAAATGGTCTCTCTTTTTTCTTCATTTTTCAGTTATTATTTTAAATTTTTTAAAAATTAACTTGACTTAATTTTTTTTTTAAGGTATATTAAAAGACAGGAGGAAAATAACTGTATGATACGTATCGAAAACCTCAGTGTCTCCTACAAAGAAACGTTGGCACTAAAGGATATTTCACTAGTGCTCCAAGGACCAACTATTACCGGAATTATTGGTCCAAACGGTGCTGGAAAATCAACTTTATTAAAAAGTATGTTGGGAATTATCCCACACGAAGGCCAGGCCTTTCTCGATGACAAAGAAGTCAAGAAATCTTTACATCGAGTTGCCTATGTCGAGCAAAAAATCCATATCGACTACAATTTCCCTATCAAGGTCAAGGAATGTGTCTCACTGGGACTCTATCCATCTATCCCGCTCTTCCACACTTTAAAGGCCAGCCACTGGAAAAAAGTGGCGGATGCACTTGAAATCGTTGGACTCTCAGACTATGCTGATCGCCAAATCAGTCAGCTCTCTGGAGGACAATTCCAACGTGTTTTGATTGCCCGCTGCTTAGTGCAGGAAGCTGACTACATCTTTTTAGATGAGCCTTTTGTCGGGATTGACTCGATCAGTGAAGAGATTATCATGAATACACTGAGAGACCTTAAAAAAGCTGGTAAAACAGTTCTCATCGTCCATCATGACCTCAGCAAAGTCCCTCATTATTTCGACCAAGTTATGCTTCTCAATCGAGAATTGGTTGCTATTGGTTCAACTGAAGAAACCTTTACCGAAGTCAATCTCAAAAAAGCTTATGGTAGTAAGCTCTTCTTTAATGGAGGTGACCTATGATAGTAGAATTTATCGATGGATTGCAACATTTCCATTTCCTACAAAATGCCTTGATCACAGCTATAGTCATCGGGGTGGTTGCTGGAGCCGTGGGATGTTTTATCATCTTACGTGGAATGTCTCTCATGGGGGATGCCATCTCTCACGCAGTTTTGCCCGGCGTAGCCCTTTCCTTTATCCTGGGAATTGATTTCTTTATTGGAGCGATCATCTTTGGCTTGATGGCTTCCATCATCATTACCTACATCAAGGGGAACTCTATCATCAAGAGTGACACTGCCATTGGTATTACCTTTTCATCTTTCTTAGCCTTAGGTGTCATCTTGATTAGTGTTGCCAAGAGTTCGACAGACCTCTTCCATATCCTTTTTGGGAATATCCTCGCTGTCCAAGATACGGACATGTGGATCACCATTGGTGTGGGGGCATTGATTCTCTTGATTATCGGGATTTTCTTTAAACAACTATTGATTACATCCTTTGACGAGCTTTTGGCTAAAGCCATGGGAATGCCTGTTAATTTCTATCACTACCTCCTCATGGTACTCTTGACCCTTGTGTCAGTCACTGCCATGCAAAGTGTTGGAACTATTCTTATCGTGGCCATGTTGATCACCCCAGCTGCGACGGCTTACCTTTATGCTAATAGCCTAAAGAGCATGATTTTTCTTTCATCAACCCTAGGGGCAACCGCTTCTGTTTTGGGACTCTTTATCGGCTATAGCTTCAACCTCGCAGCAGGATCCAGCATCGTGCTCACATCTGCCAGCTTCTTCTTAATCAGTTTCTTTATCTCTCCAAAGCAACGATACTTGAAACTAAAAAATAAAAAAATCAATAAATAAGGGGAAACCCTTCTGGAGGAATCTAATGAAAAAATTAGGTACATTGCTCGTTCTTTTTCTTTCTATCATTGGATTAGCTGCCTGTGCTAGTGGGAAAAAAGATACAGCATCTACAAACCAAAAACTAAAGGTTGTAGCGACTAACTCTATCATTGCTGATATTACTAAAAATATCGCTGGTGACAAGATTGATCTTCATAGTATCGTTCCTGTTGGTCAAGACCCACACGAGTACGAACCACTTCCTGAAGACGTAAAGAAAACTTCTGAGGCTGACCTCATTTTCTATAACGGTATCAACCTTGAAACAGGTGGCAATGCTTGGTTTACCAAATTGGTCGAAAATGCCAAGAAAACTGAAAACAAAGACTACTATGCAGTTAGTGACGGCGTAGATATCATCTACCTTGAAGGTCAAAACGAGAAAGGCAAAGAAGACCCACACGCTTGGCTCAACCTTGAAAATGGGATAATTTATGCTAAAAATATCGCTAAACAGTTGATTGCAAAAGACCCTAGCAACAAGGAATTCTACGAAAAAAATCTCAAAGACTATACTGAAAAGCTAGACAAACTGGACAAGGAAGCTAAAGAGAAATTTAACAATATCCCTGCTGAGAAAAAACTCATTGTAACCAGCGAAGGATGCTTCAAATACTTCTCTAAAGCTTACGGAGTCCCAAGTGCCTACATCTGGGAAATCAACACAGAAGAAGAAGGAACACCTGAACAAATCAAGACCTTGGTTGAAAAGCTTCGCCAAACAAAAGTTCCATCACTCTTTGTTGAATCAAGTGTCGATGACCGTCCAATGAAGACTGTTTCACAAGACACAAATATTCCAATTTACGCACAAATCTTCACTGACTCAATTGCTGAAGAAGGTAAAGAAGGTGACAGCTACTACAACATGATGAAATACAACCTTGACAAGATTGCTGAAGGTTTGTCAAAATAATCCATTTAAAACGTCATTCTCACCGAATTGGCGTTTTTCAATTTCCGGTCAAATCATTGGAAAAATCTGACAATTCTCGGTAAAATAAAAGAAAAAAGAATGGAGTAGTTTCATGACCACTTTTCTCGGAAATCCTGTAACCTTTACAGGTAAACAACTGCAAGTCGGAGACAAGGCACTTGACTTTTCTCTTACGACAACCGATCTCTCTAAAAAAACGCTAGCTGACTTTGATGGAAAGAAAAAAGTCTTGAGTGTTGTCCCTTCTATCGATACTGGGATCTGCTCAACGCAAACACGTCGCTTCAACCAGGAACTTGCCAACCTTGACAACACCGTCGTTCTTACCGTTTCTATGGACCTACCATTTGCTCAAGGACGCTGGTGTGGGGCTGAAGGTCTTGACAATGCTATCATGCTTTCAGACTACTTCGACCATTCTTTCGGACGCGATTATGCGCTCTTGATCAACGAATGGCATTTCCTTGCACGTGCCGTCTTTGTTCTCGATACTGACAATGTCATCCGTTATGTAGAATACGTTGACAATATCAACACGGAGCCAGACTTTGAAGCTGCTATTGCTGCAGTTAAAGAACTAGACTAAAATCACAAGCATTATGACAGAAAGCTAGAGAAATCTAGCTTTTTTTGGTATACTAGATGGAGAGAATGAACAAGAGGAAACGAATGACTCCAAATAAAGAAGATTATTTAAAATGTATTTATGAAATCGGTACGGACATGCAAAAAATCACCAACAAAGAAATTGCTGCCCGTATGCAGGTCTCTCCGCCTGCTGTAACAGAGATGATCAAACGCATGAAAAGTGAAAGTCTCATCCTCAAGGACAAGGAGAATGGCTATCTATTAACAGATATCGGCCTCGAACTGGTTTCTGAGCTCTATCGCAAACACCGGTTGATTGAAGTCTTTCTAGTCCACCATCTTGACTATACCAGCGATCAAATCCACGAGGAAGCTGAAGTTCTAGAGCACACTGTATCCGACCTCTTCGTAGAGAGACTGGATAAACTGCTGGGTTTCCCTAAAACCTGTCCCCACGGAGGAACCATCCCAGCCGAGGGAGAGCTCTTGATTGAAATCAATAACCTGCCACTAACGGCCGTACAGGAAGCTGGAACCTATCTCCTGACTCGTGTTCATGATAGTTTTGAACTACTCAAATATCTAGAAAAGCACGCAATTCATATCGGTGACCAACTCCAAGTCAAGCAGTTTGATGGCTTCAGTAATACCTTCACTATCCTCAGTAAAGACGAGGATTTACAAGTAAGTATGGACATTGCCAAACAACTCTATGTCGAAAAAATCGACTAATTTCTCAAGTACCCCAACCACCCCTGAAAATTTTATTTTCAGGGTTTTATTTCTATCATTTGATTTTACTTTCATTTAGTTGTAGAATATTTGTTAAAAAAAAGAAAGATAGTTTAACATATGAAAAAATCACTAAAAATTTTTGCGACATCCAAATGGTTTGACCTTTTCGGGGTTGCTTTGGTCGTTGGGATTGCGATTGCATCTGGTTACCTCAACTCACGTCTCGACAAATTTGTAGACTGGGGACCATGGACTGTACTTGTTCCCTTTGGATTGATTTCCGTAACCAACGTTGGGATTTCCATGTTGTCCACTCGTTTCACGGGAAAATTAAGCAAATGGGGAAATTACTTTGGCATTGTCAATACGATTTTGTCTGGTACCATTGATTATATCCTTGGAAATAAGGCGGCCATTATCACCTATCCTGTTACCTTTCTCATCTATACCTTTGCTATTAAGAAATGGGAAGCTTCGAAAGAAGGTAGACCCAACCAAATGAGCCAAAAACAGGTAAAATTGGCAGCCATCATCATTTCAATCATCGCCTTCCTCTTTGCCTTTGTGACCAACTATATCGGCTATGGAGGAAAGATGAATCTCCTTGCCTACGTGACAACTATTGCCTTTGCACTGTCCCTCATTGCCAATGCTTTAAACGCATTAAAACTGACAACTCAGTGGGGATTTTGGTTGATTTACAATTTTGTGCAGCTGACAAAGGCTGGCATTCAAGGCAACTTCGCTAATATCGGTAAATACATCTTTTATATCCTCAATGCAATCGGAGCTTTATTTGTCTGGAATGACAAAGAAGATAGATAACAGAAGGAAACTCAAATAAAGAAAGCAAGACGACTTAATAGAATCTTCCTTCTACTATTTATTATCATTTTATACTCTTCGAAAATCTCTTCAAACCACGTCAGCTTCGCCTCGCCGTAGATATATGTAACTGACTTCGTCAGTCTTATCTACAACCTCAAAGCAGTGCTTTGAGCAACCTGTGGCTAGCTTCCTAGTTCGCTTTTTGATTTTCATTGAGTATTAGTTGTAACTCTCATTCGTTTGGTGTAGAATGAAGCTAGATAAAAGAGGGAGGTTTTCCTATGAAAAAGCTCTTTAGACTACACTTCGCAGCCATTGCAGTCAGCGATTTGCTACTATTGCTAACTTTCAGATCCCGATACGAACTTTTTTTGGAGAAAGGCCTGGTTTTTTGCTTCATTTTCATCCTTGCTCAAGGACTACTGCTGTCTCGCTTGGTCTTCCGACTCAAAAAACATTTCTCTGAGATTTATCCTCAAATCAATAAAAAGATTCGCTTCTACTATTTAGGGGTTCTCTCCATTGATTTTCTATTTTTTGTCCTTTTAGCCTTCGTTAGTTCTCATCGTTTTTCATCTCTTATGCCAATTGTCACTGCTTTCCATTCTACTTTTTATTATACGACGACTAACTACCTAAGAGAAAACTATCCCGACTTTTACAACAAACACATCACCTTCTGGGAGTGTCTATAAACAAAAACCAAGCCAGCTGGGCTTGGTTTTCTTATCTATTTTTAGTATCAAGAATGATGGTAACTGGCCCATCATTTACCAGCTCCACCTGCATATCCGCTCCAAAGATGCCTGTCTGAACAGGCACTTCCTGAGCTAGCTTTTGGTTGAAAGCCTCATAGAAGGCAGCTGCCATATCCGGCTTGGCTGCACCTGTAAAGGCGGGGCGATTGCCTTTCTTAGTATCCGCAAAGAGGGTAAACTGGGAAATAGAAAGGATTTCTCCTTCAATATCCTTGACAGATAGGTTCATTTTCCCTTCCGCATCAGAAAAAATCCGCATGTTGACGAGCTTTCTCACAGCATAGTCCAAATCTTCCTCTTGGGCCTCTGGACCAACACCGACCAGCAATAAGAGTCCCTGATTGATCTTTCCATGAACCTGACCTTCGATACTGACTTGAGCTTTTTTAACCCGTTGGATAATGATTTTCATAATAGCCTTTCTAGTAAGAGCTAGGACAATTAGCCGTTGGTCCGTTTGACGGAGTAAACCTCTGGTACACTTTTAATCTTATCAACGACCGTGGTCAGTGTAGAGAGGTTGGAAATACCAAAGGAGACATGGATATTGGCAAATTTCATATCCTTGGTTGGTTGAGCATTAACGGTTGAGATATTCTTAGTTGTGTTGGAGAGAACTTGCAGAACATCATTTAAGAGCCCTGTACGGTTGAGACCATAGATATCGATGTGGGCGGTGTATTCCTTGCTTGAGAATTGATCTTCCCACTCCACATCAAGGAGACGTTGCTCATAGTTTTCTTGGGCACGGAGATTCATACAGTCCACACGGTGAATAGCTACACCGCGTCCCTTAGTAATGTAGCCGACAATGTCGTCACCCGGCACTGGATTGCAACACTTGGCAATACGAACGAGGAGGCCTGAAGCACCTTCAATGACCACACCACCCTCATGCTTGACCTTGATGGTTTCTTTGTTCTCGACCTTAACTTCGCCACCTTTGACAAGCTCTTCTGCCTCCGCCTTGGCCTTAGCGCGTTCTTCCTCACGACGTTCCTTTTCGGTCAAGCGGTTAAAGACGGTAATAGCGCCAATTTCTCCAAAACCAATGGCTGCGTAGAGAGCCTCCTCTGTCTTGTAGCTGGTCTTTTGAAGAACCTCATCCATATGGCGCTTGTCCATGAATTTATTGGCTACATAGCCGTTTTCTTGGAACTGGGCCATCAACATCTCACGGCCCTTGTTAACGGATAATTCCTTGTCTTGATTTTTAAAGAACTGACGAATCTTGTTGCGCGCCTTGCTGGTCTTGACCATGTTGAGCCAGTCACGACTCGGACCAAAGGAGTTGGGATTGGTGATAATTTCAACCTGATCCCCTGTCTTGAGCTTGGTTGTCAGTGGAACCATACGGCCATTGACCTTGGCACCTGTCGCTTTTTCACCGACTTTGGTATGGATTTCATAGGCAAAGTCAATCGGTCCTGAATCTTTTGGTAGGGAGCGAACCGCACCATCTGGAGTAAAGACGTAAATCTCCTCCGCCAGATAGTTCTCTTTAACAGAGTCCACAAATTCCTTGGCATCATCAGCCTGGTCTTGGAGCTCCATCATCTCCTTGATCCAGTTCATTCCAATAGCAGATTCCTTGCTGTTGACCTGCCCTTTAATACCTTTCTTATAAGCCCAGTGAGCTGCTACCCCGTACTCAGCCACCTCGTGCATTTCCTTGGTCCGAATCTGGAATTCAATCGGCCCTTTTGGTCCATAAACGGTTGTATGGATAGACTGGTAACCGTTGGCCTTACGATTGGCGATATAGTCTTTGAAGCGACCTGGCATAGGTTTCCAAAGTTCATGCACATAACCCAGCATGGCGTAAACATCACTCTGGGTATCTAAGATACAGCGAATGGCAATCAGATCATAAATTTCCTCAAAGCGTTTCTTCTTATCCTGCATCTTGCGGTAAATCGAATAGATATGCTTAGGACGACCATAGATTTTCCCTTTGAGATTGCGTTCGGTAGCATAGTCCTCCAACTTGGTTACGACTTCATCGACCAGAGCCTCACGTTCTCTGCGTTTTTCCTTCATCATGTGGGTGATTTTGTAAAACTCAGTTGGATTGAGGTAACGGAAAGATAGATCTTCCAACTCCCACTTGACACTGGAAATCCCTAGACGATGAGCAAGTGGTGCGTAAATTTCCATGGTTTCTCTGGAGATACGTTCTTGCTTGTCCTTTCGAAGGTGTTTGAGAGTCCGCATATTGTGCAAACGGTCCGATAATTTAACCAAGATAACACGGATATCCTCAGACATGGCCATAAGCATCTTGCGGTGATTTTCCGCCAATTGTTCCTCAAGTGATTTGTACTCAACCTTACCAAGTTTGGTCACCCCATCAACGATAATCCGAACATCATGACCGAACTCTCTTTCCAAATCATCCAGTGTCGCATCTGTGTCTTCAACCACGTCATGCAAAAAACCACAGGCAACGGTTACGGCATCCAGCTTGAGCTTAGCCAGAATCCCTGCTACCTGAATGGGATGGATAATATAGGGCTCACCTGATTTCCGAAACTGCCCACTATGACAATCAACTGCGTAAATCAATGCTTTTTGTACAAAAGCAACGTCTTCCTTTGTTAAATATTCTCTCGTTAAAGCGACTACCTGATCGCCCGTCAAATTCACTTCTTTCGGCATCTATACTCTCCAATTCTTCCTACCATTTTATCACTTTTTTAAGGATATGAAAACTAGAAAAGCCTGTTTTCATGCCGAGCCTGTGCATTTAAAAGAAAAAACACTGCAAGAGAAACTCTGCAGTGCTTTGCTATTCTATTTATCTTAGTAGACTGTTTTTTCAGTTTCTACATCAAAGAAGTGTGCTTTGTTCAAGTCAAATCCAAGTTCAACTGTTGCACCCGTTTGCAAGTAGTCACGAGCATCCACTTTGGCAACAAACTCATCTTTACCAACTTGGCAGTAAAGGTGAGATTCTGAACCAAGCAATTCTGATACAGAGATGGTTGCTTTAACCACTGATTCTGGGAATGTTTCAAGGAAAGCAGGTTCTGCATTCACATCTTCTGGACGAATACCGAAGATCAAGTCTTTTCCTTCGTAGCCTTTGTCACGAAGAACTTTCAAAGCACCTTCTGGCACTTTCAAGCGGAAACCGTCAGAAACAATTTCGCTACCAACCAATTTCACATTGATGAAGTTCATAGCTGGGCTTCCGATAAATCCTGCTACAAATTTGTTAACTGGGTTTTTGTAAACTTCTTGAGGTGTACCGATTTGTTCAACACGTCCGATAGTACCTGTACCAGCAGGGTTCTTAGTTGCTGACATGATAACGATACGGTCTGCAAGTGTCATCGCTTCTGTTTGGTCGTGGGTTACGTAGATAGTTGTAGCTCCGATACGACGGTGGATTTTCGCAATTTCAGCACGCATTGATACACGAAGTTTGGCATCCAAGTTTGACAAAGGTTCGTCCATCAAGAACACTTTTGCATCACGGACGATAGCACGACCCATGGCAACACGTTGACGTTGACCACCTGAAAGGTCAGCTGGTTTACGATCCAAGAATTCTTTCAAACCAAGGATTGCTGCTGCTTCTTGCACACGTTTGTCGATGTCTTCTTTGCTGTACTTACGCAATTTCAAACCAAAAGCCATGTTGTCATACACAGTCATGTGTGGGTAAAGAGCGTAGTTTTGGAATACCATGGCGATGTCACGGTCTTTTGGAGCTACGTCGTTGACAACCACGCCATCGATAGATGCAGTACCTTCTGTAATGTCTTCAAGACCAGCAATCATACGAAGAGTTGTTGATTTACCACATCCTGAAGGACCTACGAAAACGATAAATTCCTTGTCTTTGATGTCCAAGTTGAAGTCTTCAACTGAGTAGTGTTCGCTGTTTGGATATTTTTTGTAAATGTTTTTAAGATTTAATTCTACCATCGAGGTGAACTCCTTTTGTATTTTGATAGTTTTATTATAGATGAAAACGCTTTATTTTTCTATGGCAAGGTGACCAAAAAAATAAAAAAGTTCTGTGCAACTTGCACAAAACTTTAAAGAATATCTGGTAAAATCAACTGATAACAAAGAGTGAGATCCGTCAACTCCTTCAACTGTAGCCCTGTCAATTCTTCCCATTTGTCAATCTTGTATTGGAGAGAATTGCGGTGCAGATAGAGTTGCTGGGCTGTTTTAGTTAGGACAGCACTGTTTTCCCAGAGAGAAAGAATAATCTCCTGAATCTGATCCTGATCCAAAATCATCTGGTGTAGGCAGTCTTTAATGACTCTCAGGTCCACAAGCCTTTCTCCCATAGTCCACAGATAGAGCTGTGAAAAGGTGTGTACACCTTGATGCCCCTGACGCCACCAAGCCTTAAACAAATCTCGCTCCGCTTTGATCAAGTCTGATAGGGCTTGATGGCCTGTCTGAGACCAAACCTGCCCCAACATGATCGACAGACGAAGGCCAAAATCATACTCAACCGCTTCAATCGTATCAGATAAAATCGAGCGAACAGAGGTGTACTTATCTTGTTGAAGAACAAATACATAATCCTGAGCACCGACCTGCAATACTGTCTGGCAGTTGGGAAAGAGAGTTTGCATCATATCTAGCCAAGAGGATAGATTTTCCTGTTGGAAATAGGAAAGATGGCAATAAACCAGCTGAATCTTTTTGAAAGTTTGCGGTGCCTGCCCCTTCCCCTCGATCAGATAGGGATACCAAGGATTGAGCGAACGAGCCTGCTCTTGCTGGGTCAAAAGGGCAACCAGCTGCTTTTCACGCTCGCTGAGCCCATCTTCCTCCAGTAAAATCCACTGCTGAGAAGCTAAAGGGAGAGTGAGATAGCCTGGTTTCTCTACTGGCTGATCTGAAATCTGAGCTTCAGGAAACCAGTCTTGTAATTCCTTTGCAATCATATTCTAGCCCTCCACTTTTTGGATGCACCAAGAAATTATGGTCTCTAGACGCTCCAGATTTTCAGTCAGATGGAGATAGCCCATGACCGCTTCAAATCCCGTGGACATACGATAAGTCACGACATCTGCATTTTTAGCCTTTGTGTGGCTATTGGTGTTACGTCCCCGTTTATAGATTTCTTCTTCTTTTTCCGTCAGGACTTGCTCCTCCAACATGAGGGAAATCAAACGAGCTTGAGCCTTGGCTGACACATACTTAGTTGCCTCTTGATGGAGTTTATTGGGCTTGGTCATACCTTTGAGGATGAGGTGACGGCGGATATACATAGAATACACCGCATCCCCCTCAAAAGCTAGCGCAATCCCATTAATGAGATTGACATCAATCACGTGTCCACCTCACTCCATCTTTTGTATCCAGTAGTTTAATCCCTTGAGCAGCTAGTTGGTCACGGATTTGGTCTGCTGTCGCAAAGTCACGATTGGCACGCGCTTCTTGACGTTTTTGAATTAAGGCTTCAATCTCTACTTCTAAAACTTCCTCGACAAAGACAATTCCAAAGACCTCTAACATAGCCGCAAGAGCTTCCTTAACCGTTGCATCATAGTTTCCTGAGTTAATCCACTTGGCCATTTCAAAGACTACTGTGATACCGTTGGCAGAGTTAAAGTCCTCATCCATAGCCGCCACAAACTTATCTTTAAAAGCCTGCAACTCCCCTGCATCTACAGTTCTAGTAAATGGTTGCTCATAAGTGTTCTTCAGATACTTGAGATTAGTCTCTGCATCCCGCACTGCTTTTTCGGTAAAGTTGATTGGTTTACGGTAGTGTTGAGTTGCAAAGAAGAAACGAAGTACTTGCCCATCAATGGTCTTAAGAGCATCATGCACGGTAATAAAGTTGCCCAAGGACTTAGACATCTTGACATTGTCGATATTGACAAAGCCATTATGCATCCAGTAGTTAGCAAAGGTCTTGCCTGTTTTGGCTTCTGACTGGGCAATTTCATTGGTATGATGCGGAAATTCCAGATCGGCTCCCCCACCGTGAATATCAATGGTATCGCCCAAAATCTCTGTTGACATAACCGAACACTCGATATGCCAACCCGGACGACCAGGTCCCCAAGGACTATCCCAAGAAATATCTCCTGGTTTTGCAGCTTTCCAAAGGGCAAAATCTACAGGATTTTCCTTGCGAGCCGTTTCTTCATCGGTACGACCTGAAGCACCCAGCTCCAAATCTTCCAAGGTTTTGTTAGCCAATTTGGCGTAATTGTGGGATTTTTCCACTCGGAAGTAAACATCTCCTTGACTCTCGTAAGCATAACCTTTTTCAATCAAGTCTTCCACAAAACGAATGATGTCCGCCATAAACTCTACTACACGCGGATGGCGAGTCGCAGGTTTCACGCCTAAGGCCGTCACATCCTCACGAAAGGCAGCGATGTACTTGTCCGCAACCTCCTGAGGCGTGATACCTTCTTCTTTGGCACGGTTGATAATCTTATCATCCACATCCGTAAAATTGGAAATATAGTTGACTTCAAATCCCCGATACTCAAAATAACGGCGAATGGTATCAAAAGCCACCGTCGATCGGGCATTCCCTACGTGGATATAGTTGTATACCGTTGGCCCACAGACATACATGCGAACCTTTCCTTCTTCGATTGGGACAAATTCTCGCAAATCACGAGACATGGTGTCGTAAATTTTAATCATGCGGTCCACTCCCTTCTCTATTTCTGACTTTTTCGGCTGAAAACCAGCTCTGCAAAAGGGCCAAATTGTCTGAGGCTATCCAGTTGGTAAAAGCGCTGCCCTTCCTCTTGGGTAAAGAGGGGAACCCCCTTTCCTAGGATAAGGGGTGCTATCTGAATAATGAGGTGGTCGAAAAGATCCGCATCTAAGAGCGGTCCTACCAAGGAATTACCACCAATCACAAAGACATTTTTGCCTTTGTCAATCTGCTGAACAAAGTCCACCACATCCCCAGCTACTGGCTGGTAATTGCTGACAGGCAGGTGCCTATCATGCGTAAAGACATAATTTTCCGTAGCTTGATAAAAACTTTCTACATCTTGCAAATCTTGGATTTCCTCAAAGGTCCGCTTGCCCATGATGGTGATATCCATTTGCCTGTAAAAGTCATCATAGCCTGTATCCTCTACAGAACCAAGCTGATGCAGCCAGTCTATCCTATGCTGGCTGTCTGCCAAGTAGCCATCCATGGTGATACAGCCGTAAAAATATACTGCCATTCTTGTAGTTACCTTTCTAGTTCCTTGGCTATTATCAAAGCGATAGCGAAAAAAGTCATGGCTTCAGCTGTCCGCTCTTCATGGCGGGCATCCCAGGTTCGGTTATGATGATCCACATAGTCAGCTGTGTAGAAGAACTGATAGACTTTACTCTTGCGAAATTGACTCCAAGCCATGATAGCTGAAGCTTCCATGTCCACCACTTGTGCACCAGCAGCCAAGCGACGCTTGACCTTATCAGGCGTTTCCCGATAAAAGGCATCAGTCGTCCAAGCCTTTGTTCGAATGTGCTCAATGCAAGATTTGTTCAAAGCTTCTTCCATGGTTAAGAGCAAAGTTTCGTCATAAGCTATCTCATCACTTGGAGGAGCGTAATGGTAACTTGTACCTTCATCACGTAGAGCTGAACTTGGTAGGATAATCTTATCTGCCTGAATAGACTGATCTAGAACTCCGCAAGAACCCAACACAATAAAGTTCCTAAATCCTCTTGCTTTGAGTTCTTCTAAGAGCCCAACAACCATCGGAGCTCCAATTGGAGCTATAGCAACTGCTACCTTACTCCCATCCTTTTCATAGATATACCATGGAAATCTACCATTTAGATTGGTTAGATAGCCACCTTCGTAAACATCTTCAAACTGCTTTACTCGTTCAACGATTTCTCCATTAAAAGATAAAATGATTGTGTCACAGATTTCTCCACCACCACGAATACTTCGATCAGTTGGTTCGATAACAGCAGGTACATTTTCGAATTCTTCTAATAGCATAACTTCTCTTTCTTTAAGGCTCCAGCAAATCCGCCTTCATTTTATTTAGACGGCGCAGTTTGGTCTCATCTTTTTTGGCTTCACTGATATAATGAGCCCATTCACGCTGGTGGCTAGGTGGCAGTTTAATAAAGCGCTCCTTAGCAAGACCATCCAAGCGTTCTTGCAACTCAAGAACTGCCTGGTTCAAAATTGCATCTGATAAATCTGACATAGTTCTTACCTCCTGTCATACTTCACCTCGATAACTTTGCTACCCTATCCTACAGACTTGATGAATGGTGACTGGCTTCACGGGCATGCTCTAGCTTGTCTAGATAGTATTCTCGTTTTTCTTCAACTTCGTGGATCGTCGGCTCATCTTTCTGTCCATGAACTCGGACGATCTTAGCTGGGATTCCGACAACTGTCACATCGCTCGGAACATCTGCCACAACCACTGCACCCGCCCCAACTTTGGCTTTCTCTCCAATTTCAATAG
Source organism: Streptococcus sp. HMSC062H02 (assembly GCF_001813005.1). Taxonomy (GTDB): domain Bacteria; phylum Bacillota; class Bacilli; order Lactobacillales; family Streptococcaceae; genus Streptococcus; species Streptococcus oralis_S. The sequence goes on along the minus strand of NZ_KV811132.1, from coordinate 182,296 downwards.
GGCCAATCACCTGAGCGTGGGCCGAAATCAGCGCCCCTTTTCGAACAGTCGGATGGCGTTTGCCAACATCCTTCCCTGTTCCACCAAGAGTCACTCCGTGATAGAGAAGAACGCCTTTTTCAACAATCGCCGTCTCTCCAATCACCAGACCTGAACCATGGTCGATAAAAACACCTGATTCTATCTGAGCACCCGGATGAATCTCTATCTGAGTCCAAAAGCGCCAAAACTGACTGTGCATACGAGCCAGGAGTTTGAAGCCGTGCTTCCAGAGAAAATGCGAGAGACGGTGGGCAGCTAAGGCCTTGACACCTGGATAAGTCAGCAAAACTTCCAAACTGTTGCGTGCCGCTGGATCATTTTCTTTTACAATATCAATGGTTTCGCGCCACCATCCCATACATTTCTCCTTTTCTTATTCTGAATCTTTTGGTGTTTCTGTAAATTCTTTCTTCGATTTGTGGTCCTTGTGATGACGTGGACGGTGAGGTCTCTCAGACTTTTCGCCTTTTTCATCATGCTCAGGTTTTGGTGGACGAGGAAGAAGAGCCTTCATAGAGGCATCGATACGGCCTTTTTCATCAATCTTGATAACCTTAACATCAACTTCATCACCGATAGCTACCAAATCCTCGACACGGTTGGTACGAGTCCAAGCCATTTCAGAAATGTGCACAAGTGCATCTGTCTTATCAAAGAGGTTGACAAAGGCACCAAATTTCTCGATACGAACAACCTTCGCATGGTAAACTTCATCCACTTTAGCTTCACGGACCAAGCCAGCGATGATTTCTTTGGTTCGGTTAATGGCATCTTGGTCGCTAGAGTAGATAGAAACATTACCTTCTTCGTCGATATCAATCTTAACGCCTGTTTCAGCGATAATCTTGTCGATGGTTTCTCCACCCTTACCGATGACAATCTTGATCTTGTCCACATCAATCTTGATGGTGTCAATTTTTGGAGCAGTTGGAGCCAATTCTGGACGAACTTCTGGAATAGTTGCTTGAATCACATCAAGGATTTCAAAACGCGCTTTCTTGGCTTGGGCAAGGGCTTCTGTCAAGATTTCAGCAGTAATTCCTTGAATCTTGATATCCATTTGAAGAGCTGTAATCCCGTCACGAGTACCTGCAACCTTAAAGTCCATGTCTCCAAAGTGGTCTTCCAAACCTTGGATATCTGTCAATACTGTATAGTTATTTCCATCTGAGATAAGTCCCATAGCAATACCAGCTACTGGCGCCTTGATTGGCACACCACCAGCCATAAGGGCAAGAGTTCCCGCACAGATAGAGGCTTGAGAAGATGAACCGTTTGATTCCAAGACCTCTGCTACCAAGCGGATCGCGTATGGAAATTCTTCCAAACTAGGCAAGACTTGAGCAAGAGCACGCTCACCGAGAGCACCGTGACCAATTTCACGACGACCAGGGGCACCGTAACGGCCTGTTTCCCCTACAGAGTATTGAGGGAAGTTATAGTGGTGCATAAAGCGTTTCTTGTACTCTGGATCCAAACCATCGATGATTTGAGTTTCTCCCATCGGAGCCAAGGTCAAAACTGAAAGGGCTTGAGTTTGTCCTCGAGTAAAGAGACCAGAACCATGTACACGAGGAAGATAGTCAACCTGCGCATCTAAAGGACGGATTTCATCGACTTTACGACCGTCAGGACGCACCTTGTCTTCTGTGATCAAACGACGCACTTCAGCGTGTTCCATTTGTTCCAAGATTTCAGCCACATCACGCATAATACGGTCAAATTCTTCGTGGTCTGCATATTTTTCTTCGTAAACAGCAGTCACTTGGTCTTTAACTGCTTGAGTTGCAGCTTCACGAGCCAATTTTTCTTCTACTTGGACCGCTTTTTGGAGGTCGCTGTTGTAGGCTGCGATGATTTCAGCCTGCAAGTCCGCATCTACATGAAGCAATTCCACTTCTGCTTTTTCCTTACCGACCGCAGCAACGATTTCTTCTTGGAAGGCAATCAATTCTTTAACAGCTTCGTGTCCTTTGAGAAGAGCTTCCAACATGATTTCTTCTGACAATTCTTTGGCACCAGACTCAACCATGTTGATAGCGTGCTTGGTACCAGCTACTGTCAATTCAAGAAGTGATTGCTCTGCTTGTTCTTGAGTAGGGTTGATGATGATTTGGCCATCGACATAACCCACTTGTACCCCAGCGATTGGTCCGTCAAATGGAATATCTGAGATAGAAAGCGCCAAGGATGAACCAAACATAGCCGCCATTGGAGCAGAGGCATTTTCATCATAAGAGAGCACTGTGTTGATTACTTGCACTTCGTTACGGAAACCTTCCGCAAACATAGGACGGATTGGACGGTCAATCAAACGCGCTGTCAAAGTCGCATCTGTTGAAGGACGTCCTTCACGTTTCATAAAGCCACCAGGAAACTTCCCAGCCGCATACATTTTTTCTTCGTAGTTAACTTGAAGTGGGAAGAAATCCCCAGTTGCCATTTTCTTAGACATAACGGCAGCAGTCAAGACAGTTGACTCACCGTAACGCACGACAACAGAGCCATTTGCTTGCTTAGCAACCTGGCCAGTCTCTACAACCAACTCACGACCCGCAAAAGTCGTTTGAAACACTTGTTTTGTCATTTTAATCCCCTTTGGATTGATGAAATTATACGCCTTGCCTACAAAGATCAAGATACTAAGGTCACAAAAAGCAAAGTAAAAATAGGAAACTGGCGAAGTCTTCGATGAAGACAAGACAGTTTATCTTTTTTACACAGCTTTTCGGCCGAGTTCAATTACTCATGATAGCATAGATTGACGCAGTGTGCGATGCACACCAGGAAATCTATCTTTTTCACTAGGGATTTAGCCCGTGTTCAACTACCTAAATACCTTGAAAAGTTTAAAAATATTATTCTTTAGCATTTGTACCTTTTATAGCAGATTTGAATAGCTAAGAATCTGTTTATACCCTCATCTTTGTATCAAGTACGTACAGAGTCTATTTTATCATATTTTTCTTAAAAAGTACGGGCTTTTCTATTAAAAAGGAACCATTCCCCTCACCTGAGAAGAATGGTTTGCTTTTTGTTATCCTAAAGACTGATGGTTAAACAAGGCATGGGTTGCTTGGTGGATGTATTTTGCTGTTTCAGCATTGTTCATGGTGTAGAGATGCACACCTGCGACATCCTGGGTTACCAAGTCCACGATCTGATCCACGGCATAGGCAAGTCCTGCTGCTCTGAGCGACTCAGGGTCATGCTCATACTTGTCTAAGATGGCCTTAAATTTACGTGGAAGGTGGATATTCTCACACGTTTTCAATAGACGAAGCGCTTGGTTACGGTTAAGAATGGGCATGATCCCCGCATGAATGGGAACATCAATCCCTGCCAAGGTACACTTGTCTTGGAAATCATAGAAGCGCTCATTGTCAAAGAAAAGTTGCGTTACAAGGCTTGAACAGCCTGCATCCACTTTCTTCTTGAGATTTTGAATATCTGAGATCTGGTTTGGCGAGTCAGGATGCCCTTCAGGATAACAAGCTCCAATAATATCAAAGTGAGGGGCTTGTTCCTTGATGAACTCGATCAAATCCGTTGCGTAGCGGAAATCCTTTTGTGGCTCCACATCAGGGATAATATCCCCACGCAAGGCCAAGATTTTCTGTACCCCAACCTTATCCAAGTCTGCAATGGTTTCAGCAACCTTGTCCTTAGTCAGATAGATGGCTGGCAAGTGGGCAATAGTTGGAATCGCCAAATCATTCTGGATAAAGTCAGCCAAACGAACCGTTGTTTCCTTGATATTAAATTTATTATTGCTGGCGGTCACACTGATAAAGTGCGGTGTCAGCTCCCGCATATCCTGCAAGGCTGAAATAATATTATCATTACCCACAGCTGGGTTTGGAGGGAACACTTCAAATGAAAGTGACGGCGTTTGGCGTGACATAGTCATTATCCTTTTCTTTTTGATTTCATGATTGCTAAGCCGGCTTGGGCCAAGCAGTTCCTTGATCAGTCAGGGTCAAGAGAGAAATCTTATCTTATAATTTCTCACGCGCAGCTTTTGCTGCTTCGACAAGGCGGATCAAGCTTTCTTTTGTTTCTGGAATACCACGTGTTTTCAAACCACAGTCAGGGTTGATCCAAACTTTCTTGCTTGGTACTTTGGCAAGAATAGCATCGATTGTGTGGTCGATTTCGCCTTCATTTGGCACACGAGGAGAGTGGATATCGTAAACCCCAGGTCCCACTTCTGTTTGGAAGTTTTTCGCTTTGAGTTCGTCCAAGATTTCAAGGTTTGAACGGCTTGCTTCAAAGGAAATAACGTCCGCATCCATATTGTCGATAGCTGGGATAATATCTGTAAATTCTGAGTAACACATGTGAGTGTGGATTTGTGTGTCTGGCGCTACTGTAGAGTGTACCAAGCGGAAGGCTGGAATAGCCCAGTCAAGGTAGTCTTCGTACCAGTCGCTACGACGGAGTGGCAATTTCTCACGGAGAGCAGCCTCGTCGATTTGGATGATTTTCACACCTGCAGCTTCAAGGTCAAGCACTTCATCCTTGATGGCAAGAGCGATTTGAAGAGTAGAATCCTTGATAGAGATGTCTTCACGTGGGAATGACCAGTTAAGGATGGTAACCGGTCCAGTCAACATACCCTTAACAGGTTTGTCAGTACGACTTTGTGCGTAGCTAGACCATTTCACAGTGATTGGGTTGAGACGAGTGACATCACCCCAGATGATTGGTGGTTTCACCCCACGCATACCGTAAGATTGTACCCAACCATTCTTAGAGAAGAGGTAACCTGATAAGTTTTGACCGAAGTACTCAACCATGTCGTTACGCTCAAACTCACCGTGTACAAGCACGTCAAATCCAACTTCTTCTTGCCATTTGATCCATTCGTCGATAGTTTCAGCAAGGAAGGCATCGTATTCTTCTTGTGACAATTCACCCTTACGGAAGGCCAAACGTTTAGCACGAACTTCCTTAGTTTGAGGGAATGAACCAATAGTTGTTGTTGGAAGAGCTGGAAGTTTGAAAGCTTCTTCTTGGATAGCTTCACGTTCAGCAAATGCTGGCAAACGAGTGTAGTCAGCGTCTGTCAATCCAGCGATACGAGCACGTAGTTCCGCATTTTCACCAACACGTTCAGTTGCAAAGAGTTCTTTGTTGGCTGCAAGAGCTTCTGCTCCTTGGCCGTTGCGGATAGCATCCAAATCACGAATCTCATCCAATTTTTCAACTGCAAAGGCAAAGTGGTTCAAGATAGCTGGCTCAAATTCTTCGTTAGCAGTTGTAAATGGCACATGAAGAAGTGAGCATGAGCTTGTCAATACGATGTTTTCAGCTGGGATTTGCTCAAGAACAGCCAAGCTCTTTTCGTAGTTGTTGCGCCAGATGTTTTTACCATTGACAATACCTGCATAAAGAGTCTTATCAGCCGGGAAACCACCTTTAACGAGTTCAAGAGTTTTCTTACCTTCAACGAAGTCAAGACCGAGTGCATCAACTGGCAAGTTCACAAGGTCAGCGTAGACGTCACGAACGTCACCGAAGTATGTTTGAAGCAAGACTTCAAGACCTTTTTTATCAGCCAAGAGTTTGTTGTAGATGTTCAAGAAGAGTGCTTTTTCCTCTTCTGTCAAGTCTTTGACAAGAGCAGCTTCGTCGAGTTGGATACGAGTTGCACCAAGTTCAGCCAATTTAGCAAAAACTTCTTGGTAAGCAGCTACTAAGCTATCTACGAAGTCTTCTGCTTTCACGCCTTCTTCAAAGTCTGATAATTGAAGGAAAGTGAATGGACCTACAAGGACAGGACGAGTGTTCAATCCAAGTTCTTTCGCTTCTTGGAACTCATCAAAGATCTTGTGACCAGCCAATTTAACTTGAGTGTCTTTTTCAAATTTAGGCACGATGTAGTGGTAGTTGGTGTTAAACCATTTCTTCATCGGAAGGGCACGAACATCCCCTTTTTCCCCTTGGTAACCACGTCCCAAAGCGAAGTAGCGCTCAAGGTCTGACAAGTCCAAGTTTTGAACGGATGCAGGTACCACGTTGAAGAGGAAAGCTGCATCAAGGAAGTTGTCATAGTGAGAAAAGTCATTTGATGGGATTTCAGTGATGCCTTTTTCTTTGACAATGTTCCAGTGCTTAGCGCGCAATTCTTTTGCTGCTGCCAAGAGTTCTTCTTCTGAGATTTCTTTTCTAAAGTATTTTTCAGTTGTAAATTTTAATTCGCGGAATTCACCCAAACGAGGGAAACCGATGATTGTAGTTGACATGATGTGTCCTCCAAAATTTGTTGTTGAAACTATCTTAACAGAAAAGAAACTGTCTGTATAATTGTAAATAATTAGGCTTTGATATAGTTTGAAACTATATCACTCTTTTGGTCAAAAGAAAAAGACTTGAGACCAGCGTCTCAAATCCTTTGTTTTACTTGTTTTGTGGCTGTATTTTAGTTGGAATGCTCAAACGAGCTATTGACGATTCTCATCAGTGACTATGGCATGCTATTAGAAAAGACTATAGGTTGGTTTTCTTTTGTAATTTTGATATTTCCCTTAAAAAGTGCGGACGAGAGGTAAAATTATCCAGTGGATGATTTTAGCCAACCAAGTAATTTCATTCCTATCAACCTTTTTCCTGTTCAAGTGGGACGACTGCTAGTGTCTTTCCTAAACTAGCTAAGACTTTTAAGACCGTATCCAACTGAGGACTGGTCTTACCTGTCTCCATCCTAGCTATAACAGGCTGGCTCACTCCACTGAGTTCTTCTAGTTTTTTCTGACTGATACCTTGCTCATGCCTAGCCTCAATCAACTCACTCATAATAACCACTCGCATATCACTTTCAAGAATTTCTTTCTTGGTAAAGAGTTCTGTTCGGACATCCTTCCAATTACTTCCAATGGCACTATTTTTCATGTCTCAATCCTCTTTCTTTCAAATTCTCGAGTTCACGCTTTGCTTTTTAAACAAATTATAACTTAAAAGTTATTAAAAGTAAATTCTAATACCCATAAAAAGGAGACCTTAGAATCATTCTAAAGGTCTCATCTTTATTATTCGAAAAAATTACGAGAAGAGTTATAATATGGAGCTAATCCTGACTCTTACTCCAGCTCAATGCCTTTCTCACGGAGATTAGCCAAACATTCCTCATAGTATCCTGCATCATGCTCACTATAGATGGGCTTGCCTAGCTTCTCCTCTGCTAACTCTTGATAAGAAGGGCAAGTCTTACCACGGTAGTTCTTGTCCAGCCATTCTGGACTAACATTATAGCCTCGGTTAGCCATCTCCTTCATGATCAAGTCATGGTAGGCATAGAGACGATAGGGCGAATGGGTAAAGACATAGTCCACTGTCGCATGCTTTCTGCCCCAGCCATTGCCACGCAGGGCACAACACTCTCGATGTTGCCCCAAAAGTTGAGGGCGGGGAAGTTGTGAAATCAAAGCCTCATGCCAAAGTCTCATGAGAGTCTCCTTTCAGTAAAGTCGAATGTTGCAAATAGGTATTGGGATAGCGATCCAGCAAGTCTCGAGTCTTAGCAATCAAGTCTTCCTTAGAAGCCTGACCAAAGCGGTAGCGATCCAGCAAGAGCATGTAGTCCTTGCGCTCATCATCTGTCGCTTTCTTTTTGAAATATCCCCAAATATGCTGAAAGGCATTGCAAACCTGACCTCTGTGTTCTGGGATTTGACAAGCACGGTCGATCAGTTCTTGAACATGACTTACCTCTACCTCTTCATTCTTGAGATATTGACGAATCTCATTGTAAATATTGCTGGAATGGCTCAAGACCAGGTATTTGTTTCTAGCCCAGAGTTGCTGGCACTGGGATTTTTGATTAGTTTGTTCCATGTTTCTCCTTACTTTCTAATAGTTTCCAGGAAATATGGAAACAAAGTTGTATCCTAAAAATGAGCGAATTATGAGCGGAATATGAGCGAATTAATTACGCTTATCACCCTTTAAACTCTTGCAAAAACTTTTCGAGTTCTGCATCAGCTTCTGGTGTGGTTCCGTGGAGTTGACCGAGCATTTCAAGCAGAGAAGCTGTTTGGTTTTGGATTGCTTGATTGGTCGTGTTAATCTTGCTGACGATGTCTGTCAGTGGCTCGACTTCTTCTTCCTCAAAGGTGTCTACATAGCGAGGGATATTGAGGTTGTAGTCATTTTCGACAATTTCTTCATAGCTTGCTAGGTGGGCAAACTTGTCCATCTCTTCACGAGACTTGTAGGCTTCCAGAATCTTCTCGATATGAGCATCCGTCATGATATTCTGGTTTTTCCCCTTATCAAACTCCTTAGAAGCATCGATAAAGTAAACATCACGGTTGGTACGGTTCTTTTTGAGAATGATAACCGTGGTCGGAATGCTGGTATTAAAGAAGATATTGGCAGGTAGCCCGATAACCGTATCAATAGCGCCTTCTTCTAACAAGGCCTTACGAATAGTTCCTTCCGCATTTCCACGGAAAAGAACACCGTGGGGAAGAACGATAGCCATGACCCCATTATCCTGCTTGAGGTGATAATACCCATGCAAGAGGAAGGCAAAATCAGCCTTGGACTGAGGTGCCAGTTTCCCAAACGGAGAGAAACGAGGGTCATTCAGAAAGCCAGAACTTGCTGACCACTTGGCTGAGTATGGAGGGTTCATGAGAACCCCATCAAAGTTGGTCGGTTCTTGAGTTGGCCAGTCTTCATCCAGTGTATCGGCATTGTGGAGAAATTGATTTTCCACCGGGACCCCGTGTAGAATCATGTTCATCCGAGCCAAGTTATAAGTCGAGGTATTGAGCTCCTGACCAAAGTAGACAACTGTCTGCGGTTTATGAGAGTATTTCTTGGCATTGAGCAAGAGAGAGCCTGAGCCCATGGTCGCATCATAGATGGTAAAGCCTTGCTGGTCCTCACGACCTAAAAAGGCAATCTGAGTCATAAGTTTTGCAACAGGCTGAGGTGTATAGAACTCACCAGCTTTCTTACCCGAGTCAGTCGCAAACTGACCAATCAGATACTCATAGGCATCCCCCAGCATATCACCCGCATGACCAGCAACGTCTAGCACAGCCAACTCTTTCATGACTGCCGCCACCGTTTGGTTTTGCTTTTGCGGAGTGGCCCCTAACTTTTTAGAGTAAAGGTCTATATCTTCAAAAAGATTTTCATAGAGGTCGTCACTCTGCTCGATATCACGAAAACCTTGAGCTAGATCTTCCAGCTGGAAAGTCCCCTCATTGACACGTGCTACTAGAGCCGTAAAGGTCAACTCAGGCTTGATGATATAATTGAGTTCGTCCTTCATAACTGCAAGAAGATCCTCGTGAGTATCCGCATCCTCGTAGTAGTTGCGATAGACCTCAAGGGCAGTCTCAAGACTATCTGTCCCCTCTTCCATGGTCTCAGCCACGAAAAAGAGCATCTTATCTGACAGATACTTGTAAAAGACCATGCCCAAGAGATAAGACTTGTAATCATTAGCATCCATCTTAGAGCGGAGAACATCCGCTGAGTTCCACAGGGCTTGGTAGAGCGACTGGGAAGTTTGTGTTGTTTCCATAATGTTTCTTTCTATTTTACTTAATTCAAAATATCAAAAATTAATTTAATGGTTCAATAGTTTTGCTTCCAATTCTTCAAAATATTTATGACGTAATGTAATTTGTAAATCATTATTCATTGCAATACTACTTAAAGCTTTTTCTTTAAAGTTAGAAGCTATTTCTTTAATTTCTTTAGAAGCAATTATTTCATTTTTTAAGTTACAAATCTTTAAAATTGTCGAAAAATCTGAAGAAGCTATGCTATCTTCCACAATTTTAGTTATATTTCCTAATGTTACAGTTATATCAAATTTTTCTGATAAATTTTCTAAAAATGCTAGTGCATCATCCTCGGTTGGTTCTCTTGTTTCTATCAAATGACCTTCCATAAACTCATCTAGTCTTTTTTTCAAGGCGATACGTATTATTTTATCTTTATTTATTGTACAAGAATCAATAATAACTTTTTGGAGTCTATTAAATTTTTGCTCTTTATCCTGTTCTTCAGATTCTAAAACTGACTTCACTATTGCTTCGTCTACTAGAAGCATCTCTATTTCATTAAATGGTATAACAAAAATATTTTTTCTTTTATATTTTTCAATTCTTATCTCCTCCATCCAGTCATAATCAATAATACCATAAGCTATATTACCATGTATATGTTGTAAATTATTATAGGCTTTTGTATGTTGAATGACCTGTTTATGTCCTTGAACGGGTTTTACAAAACAAAATTCACTAAATAATTTGGAATAAATCTGATAGTCTATACTCGTTTTAGTTCCCTCACAAAATAATATTGGCTTTCTTGTCCCAGATACTTCAGTTAATAAGGATAAAGGCATTTCTTGTGAGTCTTCCAATATTTCATAATCAAAATCATAAGGTGCTTCAAATTTCTTGCACCACACATAGGTAGCATTAGTTCTTGATTGGACAAAATCCATATTATGTGAAGCAAAAATAAATTGACAATCCGGTCGCTCTGATATTAGCAAATCCCATAATTCATTATAGACAGCAGCATTAAGGAATGTTTCTGGTTCATCAACAACAATATAGCTATTTTCTGGAGCAAGAAGAACGTTACCAATATAAAATAATACACAGCGTTCCCCATCACTAAGGCCATTTATACTATATTTATTCCCATTTCTTACAACTTCTAAAACTCTATCATTAGGTTCAGGATAAAATGTTATCTCTGGGAAAATTTGATTCCATATTTGTTCCACTCTTTCCAATAAAGCAACAGGCACCCCCTCTACTCCCCTGGAATTATCAGTCACTACCTTTGCATAATCCTTTACCCACAGTGTTATCAGCTTAGTAAAAGCACCCGAAAAATCATCTTCAATCTTATTAGTCTGTATTTGAATAGTATCATATTTAGTTTCTACGTTTTTCAAATTTGATATATATTGGTCTTTATTGATACTATCGCGACCAAAAGTGTTAAACACAAAATATAGTATTTTTTGAGCTGGTAAAACATACATCTCATCTATACTATTCTTTCTTAACTCATTAATAAGACTTGATTTTCCCGCTCCATTAGCTCCTATAATAACTGTTGTAGAAACCACTTTCGAAATAAAAGAGAAAAGTTTAATTACTTTAAAATTCTCTAAAAGTTGAGGCAAGGCTGTTTCATACATATAAACATCACCACCATAACAATTCGATAGACTTTCTAACCAAGTATTACGTAGATTTTTGTACTTTTCAGTTACATCATCAGATAAAGACTCATCTTTTAGCTCGTTGTTAATCAAATCAATAAGGTTAGAAAAATCTTCATCTACTTGCTGGTATTGATTCTTATATACTTCTTTTTCATAATCAGCCAATTGACTAAAGTTATCTTGAAGTCTTTTCTTTTCGGATTCTAACTTTTCAATTAATTCTTTAATAGAGCTATACATAACGTCTCCTTAAATAAACATATCCTGCAAGAGTTTCTTTTTCAGAGTCTCAAGCTGAGAATTTTTTTCTCGATAAGAATTGATGAGATTATCGAGGTTAGAGAAGTAAGCGCCGATGGCTTGTTGTTCTTTTATGGAAGGAACTTGTATTTTTAAAGATGAAACTTGTTCCAAGGATAAATTTGGTTGTGCACCTACTGTAGGATTTTTTCGGATATAATCTTTCACAACTTCCCCAGATAATACTACTAATAAAAAATATGCATCTAATTTATAACCTCTAATAATTGCAAGAGCTTGATTTGTATTAGCCGGGAGAATATCATTTCTAACAATTGCAGTTCTACCAAGAGTACCCGCAATCGAAAATAATATATCTCCTTCATATAATATAGATCTCTTCAAGGTTCCCAAATGTTCTTCCTCTGAAATTTTAACACCAGAATAGATTTCGTTATCTTTCAAGTTTTCAACTTTGATAAAATTGACCTTTCCTTGTTCTGATTGAGATTTTGCAGTTGTTCCCTTTGTAATCAAATCACAGACTTCACCTAACTTAATTAGTTCCCAATCACCCTCAAATCCATCCAAACGTATCTCGGGGACTGTCTGTCCAGCTTTGGGAAACATCTTGGAAAGCATACTCGCCTTGAGAGATTGGTAGTTGGCGAGATTGTCCTTGTAGCTAGACATAAGGTCGTCGAGGGTGCGGAAGAGAGAGCCGATGGCGGATTGTTCTTCTATTTTTGGAATAGGAACTTTTATATTTTTTAATTGCTTAATAGGCAACTGCTTTAATGCTGTACCAGTAATATGTGATGAAATCTCCTTATTACCCCTATTTGATAATAAAAATTGTATTAAATAATTACCTATTAATTCTATTTTTCTGGTTCTTATAATTGCTAACTGTGAGTTTATATTCCATCCCTCATTATCAGGTCCAACGTACCCTAACGAACCCAGACTACCTCTTACTGCAATTACAATGTCGTCTTCAATCAAGTGTCCAGATATCAATTCATTGTGTTTTGATTGAGTTATATATCTAGCATTTGTTAGAGTCAACTTTCCATTATCCAAATCACTTCCTCTCAGAAAAGGAACTCCCTGAGTTGAAGATGTTAGGTCTGTTTCTTTAGGGTAAGCTTCTCCATAATTACCATCTTTAAAATCAGTTTGAGTGTCGCTTAATTTTCTTAAGCTCCAACTATCATTAAAATTTTTAAATCTTATTTTAGGTTTATTTACTTTTATCATAAATTATTTCTCATTTATCTTGAATTTTCTTTAATTAATTTAATTCTATTCTCAATCATCTGGATGGATAACATTGTAACTTTAAATGCTAGAATCAATCTTTCACCACTTAAAAAATCTCTACCATGTATACACTCATTTCGAATATTGAGTGAATTACTATTATACATAAAATGATAGACAAATAACAAATCAGGAATATTCTCAAAGCTATCTGTAAGATTAAAAACTTCAGTAATTATCTCTCTGAGAATTGAACTTGGATCTCTGTAATTCATAAACTCCTTCTTTTGCATCTTAAAAGGATTATAACCAGACAGTCTCGCAAGTTCTCTAATTTTTTCTTCCAGCAACGGAAATAATTGAGTAATATGTGCAATTTTAATCTCTTTATCAAATTCAATAAAATTAAATCTGCTACAACTATTTAAATAAAGATACAGTTCCTCTGTTCTATTAAAAATAGTAGTTAAAAAAGTCACATTTCGGATATAATTTTCATGTAAAGCAAGCATATATTTATTTGGTTTTAAAATATTACGAAACTTATAACTCTTATTATCAATAATTGATTTTACGTATTTCTCTAGTAATTGGTCAACATCATGTCTATCCAATACTATATCAGAACTATCTTTAGGAAATATTGGGTCAACTATTATTCTATTCATAAAATATATCAATGCATTTTCAGAAGCTAATTCCATAATTTGGATAGTCTTTTCTTCTGTAACTAATATACATTGATTCGCTATAGAAAATGGATGTTTTATTAATAAATAATTAAATTTATCAATCTCCGTATTCGAAATTTCTTGTTGATAAGTAAATTCTTGCATATTGTTAAGTTCTTGTTCATAATAAGTATTTTCCCACAAATTTTGAATAGAAATAATTTCATTTATTAACAAATTTTTATTTAAATGTTCACCAAGATTATCACTTAGAAAGTATAAAAATTTCATATACATTAGAAACATATTGGCCGTTTCTAGTGATTGCGTTTCTTCTTTCTCAATTACAACTTCCCGAAACTTTTGGCATATTTGAAAGAAATACTCATTATCTAAATACACAACAAGTGATACACTATCAAAATAACAAATTAAATCAGCATTATTTTGGACATTAGAAATTGATTTATAAAGATCACGTGAATAACTTTTTAATCTTTCATTTTGTTGCTTGCTAGTTGGGAAACCTAAAGCTTTTAATTTTTCAATTTGTTTTGGTTCTTCAACATTTTGAATAGCTTGCATGAATTTATAACGCAAATAATTACTGATACTTATCTTTTTAAAATCTTTTTTTTTAAAAAGTTTTGATAAAAATAATACTGAACTTGAGTTAAAAAGTTCAAAATCAGACTTCATAGAAACATTAAAGAGCAGTAACTGTATATGGTTTTCAACTACCATAGATGAAGGCAAGATATTGAATTTTTCATAAATTATAGTCTCAATTATATATCGCACTACTCCATCACCATGGAAATAATCGATTAATTTTTTTAATTGTTCAACTGAAAAACGTGAATTAAAATCCTCATCTTTTAATAAGACATCAAGTGGACGAGTTACAAATCCTAATACAACTCTCTCTTGCCATGTAATCACCTTGTATTCATATTTTTTATAATTGTAAGAAAATGTAGTTGTATTAAAAGCTAATGATTTTAATACAGCAAGGAATTGCATTGAGCAAGTTGTATCCTCATGATTTAAATTAGAAGAAATAATTTCTTTTTCTCTGTCAAAGTTTTTTATTGAAATACTTTCTAAATAATCGTAAATCAATTCTTTACGCTCAATAACTTCATCTAAATTATACACCTGCCAAAAATTCTTAATCGAAAAAATCCCAAAATTAATTTCATCATTTAATTGATTTTTTAAACTCATCAATTTAGTTATATATAGTGCTAGTGCTAATATTTTTCCAAAATTTGACTGGACTTTAATAGATAATTGTGACCACGTAATTAAATCTAATTTGAATCTAGAAATCAAAATAATATCTTTTAACAGAACAAAATCCGTTTTCAATTCTTTATCTTCAATCTTTTGGATTTTAGAGAAATAATCAATTATTTTTGAAAAAGACACATACCTATTCTCAAAGTTTTCCCAAGAATCAATATCATCGTTATCAAAATTATTTTCAATATAATCTAGAAACCATTGGTAATCTCCATCATTATTGAGTATTGAATCCATGAGTTTTACTTTTACTTCATGTTCAATATAATTTTTTTTCATAGATAAACCTTCATTTTATATTTGCCTTTATCTATTATACCAGTTAATTTTAGTTCTTCCAAACATTTCTACAGACATCAAAATCCCCTCAGAAATGGATTTCTAAGGGGTTGTCTTTATCCTGCCACTTGTGTCGCTTCTTCTGTTTTCGCTTTCTTATCCTTCTTACCCGAGCCACTCAATCGTCGTTTACTATCTCGTATTGTATTGAGGTCTTTAAGGAGTTTGGTCAGGTGTTCTTTTTCAGGATAGGCTTCTGCGCTAGCTGCGGTATAGCGCATAAAGAGGTCGTAGATGCTGGTTATTTCGGTACGGACTTGTCTGGTCTTGCCAACTTCCTTAGCAGACTTATGCGCACGCGCCTGACTTTCCACCTTATCATATTCCTCCTGCGCACTAGTAACTGCAAGGAGCATAGGGGTTAGTCCTAGACTGGTCACTGCTGTCTGGTAGGGTTCTTCACTCAGTGTTTTGAGCAGACTCTTGATTTCTGCTGTTTCCACATCATTGCTGTGCTTGGTAATGTCCTTGTACTTGGCAAAGACTGGTTTCAAAGTCTCATGGGCTTCTTTGAGTTTGGTATCCTTGATCTTAGCAAAGCCTCGATGAAGAGTAAAGAGACCGACTAGGGCACTGTCACGATTTCGATCGACTTCGGTCAGGTTCATCGCCTCTTTCTTTTCCACGATAGCGAGTTGGCCTTGGAAGTCTGCTAGCTTGCTCCTGAAGGAATCGAGATGCTTGCCATACATAGGCTCGTCCTTATGAGCCTTAGCAAAAGCTTCTAGTAGTTGACCTGTATCTACCATGAGACTTTCAAACTCACGGTTGGTAAAGTTGGTGTAGCTTAGCGGACGGATGGTAAATGTTTTTGTCATAATAACCTTTCTATTTAACGAATCATTTAGTTTTTTCTTTATCAAATAAAGACTGGATTAGTTCTGGAAGATAGACCTGTTTTTGATCTGTTTTTACAATGCTTCCTTGTCTAGGAGGTTGAATCAAAGGTCTATCCTTTCCTACATAGACTTGAAGCAATACACAAACCAAAAATACGAGTCCCCATAGAGGAAGGTCCGATAGGAAACTCTCCTCATTTTCTTTATCTTTCTTCATCAGATTTTCTCCTTTAAGTTGATAAGACAATTCTAACAAATAGCAAAGAACTTAGGACATTCATCCGCTCAACTGTCTACTTTATCATCCCAACAGCACTTTTTTTGTCTATTTTTTACTTTTATAGAATAAATCCGTCATTTCAGAAATAGAAAATCCCTATCTGACTAGACATACACTCCGTCTGTCAGATAGAGACTCTTACTATTTTTAGATTTTAAATTTTCTAGCTTTAGAATACATCTAAACTTTAGGAAAGACGACTATTCGAAAGCTCGAAGACTTCAAAATTTTCTTATCTAGACCATTCGAAGCTTAGAATGCTCATAAATTTATGTATTTCTTATTATTCTAAGTTTAGAATACATATAAACTTTAGGAAGTCTATGCCTTCGAAACTTAGAAGGACTATCTCCCCACTCTGAGTGGCTCAATGACTTCTTCGACAAGTTGCTTACAAGCTTCCTTGATTTGTTTTTTATAGAGGAGAGGATTGAGGGCATCTGCCACCTCAACTTTATAGTCCTGATAGCGCTGGCTCTTGGTCAGCTGGCTTTCTCCTAGTTGTTTCTTGGCTCCCTTGCGGTAGTGCTCGACATAGTAACGGAGTTCATCCTCTCCGACATACCAACGTTTGCTAAATACTTGGATGTGTTGCTGGATGACCGCCTCAATCATCTGATCCAAGATATTTGCGATAGACTGACCACGATAGCTTTCTGGCTTGTCCTGTACTTCCTTCCATAGTTCAGTGATGATCTGGGCAAGATTTGGGTTGGTCTTCTCAAGGCTCTGAATATAGCTATCCACTGCCTCTCTATCTTGAGCGCTTAAGTTCTTTTCTTGACTCTGACCTTGCTCGATCAGGCTTTGGATTAAGGTTAGGATATAGGCATAGTTGATTTCATCCACTTGGATAGACTCTAGTTCATAGTGAATATCAAGGGGCTCCCCATCCTCATCACCATCATCTCTTCGACTTTTTAATTCTGCTAGGATATTTTGATAGAAGCCTAGATAAATCTCCAATTCTTCTGCGCTTAGTCGTGTCTGGGCATAGATTTCTTCCTCATCATACTCTTTATACACTCGGATAGAGGCTAGATATTTATCAAAGACTTGATAGGCCTTGGCGAGCTTTCTCAACTCAGGTGTAGAGATTTGCTCGATTTGGAGTCCTTGCTCAGGATCATCGGTGATGAGATTTTGGAAATCACTACAACTCCGTAAAAAGTTCCTCTTTTCCTCTTCCCAGCTAGGGGCTAGGACCTCGTTTTCTCCACCATTTGAGTAGAGCTTGAGGGCATTGTCCACCGCTTCCTTAAAGGCTAGAGGTTTTTGGAAGGTGATGATATGACCATAGGATTTACTAGAATCAAAGATACGGTTGGTACGACTAAATGCCTGAATTAAGTCCTGCGGTTGCATTGGTTTACGATCGATAAAGAGGGTCGATAGACAAGGGGCATCAAATCCTGTTAAGAGACGATTGACCACAATAACCAAGTCCAACTGCTCCTTGCGATAGAGATACTTATCCTGTTTTCGAGCAAGGCGGTTATTGACATCTGTGTTAAAGCCACGAAGATCCGCCATTGTAAAGTGAGTATCAAACTCTTGGTTATAGTCCTCCATAACCTGCTTCATATGGTCTTGGTAACCGATAGACTCTTCCTCATTTTCAGACACTGAGTAAGTGATGGTAAACTTTGGAAAATCCGGTAAATGGCGTTTGACCCGCTCGGAGACTTTGACCCGTTCCTTGCCAGCCATGATACTCTTGAGCAGATTATAATAAGCCTGTGCTTGTGGGATAGACTTGACCGTCAAAATAGCGTCATAGCTTTTTCCAACTCCTTTAGGGATATTGAGCTGTTGCTGGCTCTTATTAAGGATAGCATCCAGGACTTCTAGCATGTGTTCCTTGTCCTCATAAGCACTATCAGGAATCTCCTCCTCCAGCATATCAGAGATGATGGTATTTCGATAATCCACCTTAAAGCCGAGAACTGCTCCATCATGGATGGCTTCCTTAACTGTGTATTCATGCAGGCGTTCGCCATACTGTTGGTGGGTTGTTTGAGCCAAGTCTCCCACTTGTTTTCGTTTGTTTTCCTTGAAGATCGGAGTCCCTGTAAAGCCGTACCAGAGAGAGTTTCGGAAGTAGGCCTTGATCTCCTTTTGCATTTGTGGAGTGACAGCTCGGTGGCATTCATCCACGACAAAGGCCACGCGCAGGTCCTTGATCTTCCCAGCATCCCGCTGGTACTTGCCTTCTTCAAACTTGCGCATCATGGTCGCAATTTTCTGAATGGTCGTGACTACCACGCGCTTGTCATTGCCACCTAGACGTTTGACTAGTTCGTGAGTATTATCCGTCTCATCGATATCAATGACATCGTTGGCAGCGTATGAGAGGAAGGATGAGGTCGTCTGCTGGTCCAGATCTCTACGATCGACGACAAAGATGGTCTTTTGGATGGCAGGGATCTGCAAGAGATTGCGGGCTACTTTGTAAGAGGTCAGGGTCTTCCCTGAACCTGTCGTGTGCCAGATATAGCCCGACTCTTGACGACGAGAAGCGTCCTGTACTGCCTCAATGGCATGGATCTGATAAGGACGCAGGAGGATCAGGGCTTTCTTGCTATCATCAATGACTGAATACTGCATGACCATCTGATGGGCCCGCGGTATGGAGAGTACCTCATGGGCAAAGCTGGTCAGATCCGTCACAGGCCGGTTGTCCTTATCCACCCACTTGGTCAGAAACTGTTTGTTTAGTTTATTTTCACGGGCTGCAGCGATATAGCGAGTGTCAACCTTATTGGTCACGACAAACATCTGCAAGCTTGAGTAAATACCTCGGAACTTTCCTTCACGGTCGTATTTTTCTATCTGATAAAAAGCTTTCAAAAATCCAACTCCTGGACTCTTGAGCTCAATGTGAATCATAGGAAGTCCATTAATCAGAAGAGTCACATCCATTCGTCTGTCTTGATCTTGAGGGTACGCCTTGTCTCGCTCGACTTGGTTGACTACTTCATAGCTCGACTTACCAGCTGCGATATTGTCTCGCCAGATAACTGATAAACGAATGGTGCCTAAGCTGGCATCTTCTCTCTGAACCTCGACTTTGGCAATGCCATTTTCTCCGACCAACCACTTGGCAGCATCATAGTAGCTGACAAAGTTGAGTTGATTTTGAATCTGGCGTTTTTCCTGCTCAGTCAAAGGATGATCTGCTAGCAGGGCAACGTTATTTTGGGCTAGTTTAGTAAAGAAATTGTCCCATAATTGTTCTTCTGTTTTTAGGTCTTCTCTATAAGTCCATTGACTTTCCCCAGTTACCAGTTGGGTGATCAGTTGTTTTTCTATCTCCAGTTCTGGTTTTACTTGCATCATTCTCTCCTTTATAATGCACAATTTTACTATATTATATCATGTTTCAGATGGATTTTCCCATACGCTCCTACTCCAACCGGCTTTTAACCTTCTTCTTAGTCAAGGTACGGTCATTTTTGTTAGAGAGAGCTTGGATACGAGCTTCGAGAAGGTTTTTCCTTCCTGCCTCTGTTCGTGTGTAGACGAGATGATAACGTCCGATAGTCGGCGTCAGAAAGTCGAGGAATTTCTGTGCTTCTTCCTTGCGCTTGTCAAAAAGACTAGGCACGACATAGTAAGGTGACTGACCTTGTCGGACTTTCTCTGCCTTCAAGAGATAGCGCTGGTTGTCCACTGGAGCAAAGAACTCTCCCAAAGTATGTGCAAACAACTCCTTGTCCCTCATGCTTCCTCCCTTGAGATAGGCAAAGACCATGTAATTTTCCTTATTCTCCTCTACCTGAACACGGGATTGATCATCCGTTAGATGCCCCGAATCTAGAAGAGCCTTTCGGATCTGCTCACCCAGAGACTGCAAGCGTTTATAGGGACTCTTATAGCAGAGGTAGCGCCAAGATGCAAAGGCAAAAAATAGGAGACAGGCTACCGTAAGCCACCAAACACCGATCAGTCTTAGTCTAAATAGCAAAACCAACAAATCCACTGCCAACAAGAGCAATGACATGCGAACCCATTTTAATGCATCAAGCAAGAGCATGACTGGGATCTTCTGTTTTTGGGTTGCGACTTGTGTAACTATCTCAAATTGATCCGCTACAACAAGAGCATCCTGCCATTTTTGACGCAAGCCTGCTCGATCCTTGGAGAGACTCTTAACTCGCTCATTGTACTCACCAATTTGCTTTTTCTTAAAAGGGGGCTTTGGAAAATCCAAACGATCCAAACCGGTCTCAATACTCTCCTGATTATAGGCCAAGCCAAGAAAATGCTCCATCCGTCGCGACAAGGTCTGCAGATCCTGATTGCTCTCTGGTCTAGGCTCCTCACCAGGAAGAGTGATAAGTGCTTGCGCTTGAACGGCTACCAGATGCCAGATGTTGCTGGTCTTTTCTGGATGTCCCGGCCAGATACGAATGGCACGCCCACGCATCTGGTTACTCAGCATAAAGCTCCCCACAAAGCTTCCGAGGATTAGGGAATTAACACAAGGAGCATCCCAACCCTCTCCGAGGAGAGATTTGGTTCCGACTAGGACTTGAATCCGCCCTCGTTGAAAAAGCTCCGTCACTGCCGCCACGATTCCCTTAGCTGAGCTCGGAAAACCAACCTGCACATAATCTTTTGGATCCAAGTGACCAATAGATGAGAAACTAAGAGGAACCTGAGGCAAGAATTCCTTCAACTCTGCTGCCACATCGGTAGGCAAAATAACGACACTACCTGACAAGACAGCCAATGACACAGGTATTTCTTGCTCCTGAGCTTTTCGACGAATGCTTTCAAAATAAGGGAGAACCCCCAACTGAGAAATGGTTGCCTGATTATCTCCCAGATAGGTGGCAAAATCCTTGCGAATATAGTCAGCTAGTACTAACTGTCTCAGTTCCTGACCTAGACTCTCATACTCCGTCAAAAAGATATCGGCAATGGCAGACAACTTCCCTAGAGATTGGGTTAAAAGCTGGTCAGAAGCCTTAGACTTAACCAGATAAACCTGACGTTTTTCCACCAACCCACGCGCCTTCAAGTCAGCCTCTAACTTTTTCCTATATCCATCTGGATCCTCATACCAATCTGGTGTCTGATAGAGTATGCTCTGCAACAGCGTCTCCAACCAGTAGGAGGTCAATGTTGGAAGCCTCTGGGTTCCCAGTAAATTTTGCAAAGAGGGAGGAATCGTTAACCCCTGAGAATGCATATAAATCAACATAGCAGACAAGTACTTGGGATCTTCTAAAAGCAAATCAGATGAAATATCCCCTTTGAGGACCTTAGACCCTGCTACAAATGTTTGAAAATCAGGATCGACTATAAGGTGATGAATATAGTCCCACTTAGTCTCCTCAAACTGTTTGAGACGTTCCGCCTCTTCAGCTGTTGGTGAGCACATATAGACAAAATCCTGATGAGGGCAAAGAGTGTCTTCCTTGACTAGTTCAGGTACCGTGATTTCTTGATCGATCTCCCCGCACATTCGGATATAGCGTTCCCAGAGTTCAGGATCGCTGTCATATGGTGGTGTCGCTGTCAGGGAGATGAGTTTCAGCGGTCCATACTGCTTGCGAAAGGCTTCCAGACTTTTCCACCATTCATTGCGCAGGTGGTGGCATTCGTCCAAACAAAGAGTAGCAACTTTCTGAGCTCTTAGGCTTGCAAGCAAATCAAACCCCACAAAATCCTCTGCTTCTCCATCTTCTTGTGATTGAAGTTGGTTCATGGCACTATGAAAAGCCTGATAGGTCACAATCGTTAATACCTTCATCTCCTTTAAGTTTTGGGAAACGAGGTCTGAAAGCCTCTGACAATCCTCTAGAAAAGCAGTTTGTATTCTATCCACCCATTGTTCACGAATGGTTACAGTCGGAACTAAGATGAGGGCTGGGTTGCCAAAACGAGCGATTAGCTCGATACCAATGGTTGTCTTTCCAGACCCTGGAGCGGCCACTAGATGAACATGGCCGTCTGCTTGATAGTCCTGAAAACGATCCAAGACCTGTTTTTGATATTGGCGCCAGCTTCCTTTAAAGTTTAAACCTAACATGATACCCCTCATTCTATACCATCATTTTCTTATTCTCATTTTACCACACTTATTTCACCAGTCAGATAATCCAGATAGTTTTTCTCCATAAAATATGGTATAGTAGAATCATACTATCTATGAGGAGTTTACATGTCACAGGATAAGCAAATGAAAGCTGTTTCTCCCCTTCTACAGCAAGTCATCAATATTTCATCTATCGTTGGGGGAGTCGGCACCTTGATTTTCTGTATTTGGGCCTATCAGGCGGGTGTTTTACAATCCAAGGAAACCCTATCGGCCTTTATCCAGCAAGCTGGGGTTTGGGGACCACCACTCTTTATCTTTTTACAGATCCTACAAACCGTTGTTCCAATCATTCCGGGAGCTTTGACCTCAGTGGCTGGGGTCTTTATTTACGGCCACATCATCGGAACCATCTATAACTATATCGGCATCGTGATTGGCTGTGCCATTATCTTTTACCTGGTGCGTCTCTACGGAGCTGCCTTTGTTCAGTCCGTCGTCAGCAAGCGCACCTATGACAAGTACATCGGTTGGCTAGATAAGGGCAATCGTTTCGAGCGGTTCTTTATCTTTATGATGATCTGGCCTGTTAGCCCGGCTGACTTTCTCTGCATGCTGGCTGCCCTCACCAAGATGACCTTCAAGCGCTATATGATTATCATCATTCTGACCAAGCCCTTTACCCTAGTGGTTTATACTTATGGTTTGACTTATATTATTGATTTCTTCTGGCAGATGTTTTGAGAATAGAAAAATCCGTTTGGTTTCCCAAGCGGATTTTTTGTTTGTTTTATTTTGCGACACTCTTAGCAAGGACAAAGTTCCCAAGTGTGGCAGAACCATTTCCAGCAACTGCTGGAGTCACGATATAGTCACGCACATCTGGTACTGGTAGGTAACCATTGAGAAGAGCTGTGAATTTCTCACGCACACGGTCCAGCATGTGTTGTTGGGCCATAACCCCACCACCAAAGACGATGACGTCTGGACGGAACGTCACGGTAGCATTGACCGCAGCCTGAGCGATATAGTAGGCTTGAACATCCCAGACAGAACTGTTGAGTTCGATGTTTTCGCCACGAACACCTGTACGGGCTTCGAGACTTGGACCAGCCGCAAAGCCTTCCAAACAGCCCTTGTGGAATGGACAGACGCCGTTAAATTCTTTTTCCACATCCATTGGGTGTTTAGCCACATAGTAGTGACCCATCTCAGGGTGACCCACACCACCGATAAACTCACCACGTTGGATAACACCTGCACCGATACCTGTACCGATCGTGTAGTAAACCAAGTTTTCGATACGACCACCAGCATTGTTACGAGCAACCACTTCACCATAGGCAGAGCTGTTCACGTCAGTTGTGAAATACATGGGTACGTTGAGGGCACGACGTAGGGCACCAAGTAGGTCTACATTTGCCCAGTGAGGTTTTGGAGTCGTTGTGATAAAGCCGTAGGTTTTTGAGTTTTTGTCGATATCGATAGGACCAAAGGAACCGATGGCAAGACCTGCAAGATTATCGAATTTTGAAAAGAATTCGATGGTTTTATCGATGGTCTCGATAGGAGTTGTTGTAGGAAACTGTGTTTTTTCTACAACGTTAAAATTTTCATCCCCGACAGCACAGACAAACTTTGTACCGCCCGCTTCTAAGCTTCCATATAATTTTGTCATGATAAACCTCTTATCTTTGTTTTCTCTATTATAGCACATTTTAAAGGGCTAGATTTCTCAATATTTTAGATTTTCCTCTGTAAATCTTACCATCCAAGTAAAAACGAACAAACATAATATTTGTTCGTTTTGTTTTTAAATCTGATTTTCGAAGAGGACTAGGCTTTCACTTCGATGATTGCGTCACCCTTAGCAACTGATCCAGAAGCAACTGGATTTACTGAAGCAAAGTCTGCAGTGTTGGTTACGATAACCATAGTTGTGTTATCAAGACCTGCAGCAGCAATCTTAGCTGAGTCAAATGTTCCAAGAACATCTCCAGCTTTAACCTTGTCACCTTGGGCAACTTTATGGTTGAAGCCTTCACCGTT
The DNA here is from genome assembly GCF_001813005.1 of Streptococcus sp. HMSC062H02. Classification (GTDB taxonomy): domain Bacteria; phylum Bacillota; class Bacilli; order Lactobacillales; family Streptococcaceae; genus Streptococcus; species Streptococcus oralis_S. Next base: position 158,010 of record NZ_KV811132.1, on the reverse strand, counting down.
CATTGAAACAGTGTCGATACCAACGTGAATTAAGATTTCAGCACCGTTAGCTGTTCTCAATCCATAAGCATGGCCAGTTGGGAAGACGATTGTTACTTCAGCATCAGCTGGTGCATAAACAACATCTTGGCTAGGTTTCACGGCGATACCTTGTCCCATAGCTCCACTTGAGAATACTGGGTCATTCACATTTGAAAGAGCAACAACGTCACCAACGATTGGTGTTTGGATAACACCTTCGCTAGGTGAAACCACAGTACCAGTTACTGCTTCTTCTGTTAAACGGTCAGTTTCAGCTTCAGAAATTGCTCCTGAAACTTCTTCTACTTCATCTTCGTAACCAAACATGTAAGTAAGAGCAAAACCAAGTACAAATGATACAGCTACCATAAGAAGGTATTGTAGAAGTTGTCCGTTACCAATGTAAAGCATTGTACCAGGGATGACTGTGATACCATTACCAGTACCAGCAAGTCCAAGGATAGATGCCAATCCACCACCGATTGCACCAGCAATCAATGAAAGGAAGAATGGTTTACGGAAACGCAAGTTAACCCCGAAGATAGCAGGCTCAGTAATACCTAGGAAGGCAGAAAGAGCAGCTGGGAAAGCAAGTGTTTTAAGTTTAGGATTTTTAGTTTTCACACCAACGGCTACTGTCGCAGCCCCTTGAGCTGTCATCGCTGCAGTGATGATGGCGTTGAATGGGTTAGCATGGTCAGCAGCAAGCAATTGAACTTCAAGCAAGTTGAAGATGTGATGAACACCTGATACGACGATTAATTGGTGAACTCCACCAATCAAGAAACCACCAAGTCCGAATGGCAAGTTAAGAATAGCTTTTGTTCCAATGAGGATGTAACTTTCAACAACGTGGAAGACTGGTCCGATAACAAACAATCCAAGGATTGACATTACAAGGAGTGTTACGAACGGTGTTACCAAGAGGTCAAGTACATCTGGAACAACTTTACGAACAGCTTTTTCAAATTTAGCTCCGACAACCCCGATGATGAAGGCTGGAAGAACTGAACCTTGCAAACCTACAACTGGGATAAATCCGAAGAACTGCATTGCAGTTACTTCACCACCAGAAGCAACAGCCCAGGCATTTGGAAGTGAGTCAGATACGAGCATCATACCAAGGACGATACCAACGGCTGGGTTACCACCGAATACGCGGAAGGTTGACCATACAACCAAACCTGGCAAGATGATGAAGGCTGTATCTGTGAGGATTTGGCTGTAAATGGTAACATCTTCTGGAAGTGTGATTCCAAGAGCGTTCAAGAGACCACGAAGACCCATGAAGAGACCTGTCGCTACGATAACTGGAATGATTGGTACAAAGACGTCACCGAAAGTACGGATAGCACGTTGGAACCAGTTTCCTTGTTTAGCAGCTTCTGCTTTCATGTCTTCTTTAGAAGAGGTTGGCAAACCAAGTGCAACCACTTCGTCGTACATCTTGTTTACTGTACCAGTCCCAAAGATGATTTGGTATTGGCCTGAGTTAAAGAAAGCCCCTTGAACTTTATCCAAGTTCTCAATCACTTCCTTCTTGATTTTTCCTTCATCTTTGACCATGACACGTAGACGAGTCGCGCAGTGGGCTACACTGTTGACATTTTCACGTCCACCAAGGGCTTCGATGACCTTTTTTGCAATATCCTGATTGTTCATTTGCAAAAATCTCCTTATATAAAATTTTGTAAAGTGTTTGAAAGCGATTTTATCCGCCCTACGACTATTATTTTATCATGTTTCTAAAATATGTCAAGCGTTTTGCAGGATTTTTTATTTCCTTTCTTTTTTCTCTGATTATTTTTGCTCGTTTTTGATGGAAATTCTCTTTTTCCTCAAAAAAATATCTTTAACCTTGAGGAATCAAGGTTTTTATTTACATTTTCTTTCATTTTTTCGTGAAAATTTGTTAGATTTCCTTTGCTTGATTTATGGCAACCGTTTGACATATTTTTCTTTTTTTTAACATAAAAGACTTGCTTTTTTTGCCGAAAACGTTTACTATTAATAATAGAATAGAACTCTTATGGAGGAAAGATAAAATGGAATGGACAACTGAGCGCCGTTATAGACGCTATGAAGACTGGTCTAATGATGAGATCAAGCAAATCAAGGAAAAGATGGCACAATCTCCATGGCATACTCATTACCATGTCGAGCCTAAAATGGGGCTTCTCAATGACCCAAATGGCTTTTCCTATTTTGATGGTAAGTGGATCCTCTTTTACCAAAACTTCCCCTTCGGTGCAGCCCATGGGTTGAAGTCTTGGGTGCAGCTTGAAAGTGATGATTTAGTGCACTTTACAGAAACTGGAGTCAAAGTTTTGCCAGATACTCCATTAGATAGCCACGGGGCCTATTCTGGATCAGCCATGCAGTTTGGCGATCAGTTGTTCCTATTCTATACAGGGAATGTCCGTGATGAAAACTGGATTCGTCACCCATACCAGGTTGGTGCTCTTTTGGGAAAAGATGGCAAGATTACGAAGATTGACAAGGTCTTGATTGACCAGCCAGCAGACTCTACCGACCACTTCCGTGACCCACAAATTTTTAACTTTAAGGGACAATATTATACTATCGTGGGTGGACAGGACTTGGAGAAAAAAGGCTTTGTTCGTCTCTACAAGGCTATTGATAATGACTACACCAACTGGCAAGAGATTGGTGACCTTGACTTTGCTAACGACCGCACTGCCTACATGATGGAATGTCCAAATCTAGTCTTTGCAGGCGAGCAACCTGTCCTTCTCTACTGTCCACAAGGATTGGATAAGGCTGTTCTAGACTATGATAATATCTATCCAAACATGTACAAAATCGGGGCTTCCTTTGATCCTGAAAATGCCAAAATGGTCGATGTGTCTCCATTGCAAAATCTAGACTATGGTTTTGAAGCCTATGCAACTCAAGCCTTCAACGCTCCTGATGGGCGTGCTCTAGCTGTCAGCTGGCTTGGTTTACCAGATGTAGCTTACCCATCTGATCGTTTTGACCACCAAGGAACCTTTTCATTGGTCAAGGAACTCACTATCAAAGATGGCAAACTCTACCAATACCCTGTCGCAGCCATCAAAGAACTTCGTTCTTCTGAAGAGGTCTTCTCAAATCGTACTCAAACCAATAACACCTATGAACTCGAACTCAATTTGGAGGCCAACAGCCAAAGCGAGATTGTCTTGCTCGCTGATAAAGAAGGCAAGGGGCTTTCAATCAACTTTGACCTTGTCAATGGACAGGTGACAGTGGATCGTAGTCAGGCTGGTCAACAGTACGCCCAAGAATTTGGTACGACACGTTCTTGCCCTATCAATAACCAAGCTACTACTGCTACTATCTTCATCGACAAGTCGGTCTTTGAAATTTTCATCAATAAAGGAGAAAAAGTATTTTCTGGTCGTGTCTTCCCACATGCGGGCCAAAATGGTATCCTGATCAAGTCTGGAAACCCAACTGGAACTTACTATGAATTAGATTATGGTCGCAAAACTAACTGATGTCGCAAAACTTGCAGGCGTCAGCCCCACTACCGTCTCACGGGTCATCAATAAAAAGGGTTATCTATCTGAGAAAACCATTCAAAAGGTCAATGAAGCCATGCGAGAATTGGGTTATAAACCCAACAATCTGGCTCGAAGCCTCCAAGGAAAATCTGCCAAGTTGATTGGACTCATTTTCCCAAACATCAGTCATGTCTTTTATGCGGAGTTGATTGACAAGTTGGAACACCAACTCTTCAAGAATGGCTACAAGACCATCATCTGTAACAGCGAACATGACTCTGAAAAAGAACGGGAGTACATTGAAATGCTGGAGGCCAACCAGGTCGATGGTATCATTTCTGGAAGTCACAACTTGGGAATCGAAGACTACAATCGCGTGACAGCACCGATCATTTCCTTTGACCGAAACTTGTCTCCAGACATCCCTGTCGTCTCCTCTGATAACTACGGTGGCGGGGTCCTCGCAGCCCAAACCTTGGTCAAGACAGGCGCTCGGTCTATCATCATGATTACAGGAAATGACAATTCCAACTCACCGACTGGACTGCGCCATGCTGGATTTGCCTCTGTACTCCCAAAAGCGCCTATTATCAATGTTTCGAGTGACTTTTCTCCCGTCCGAAAAGAAATGGAAATCAAGAATATCTTGACCCATCAGAAACCAGATGCGATTTTTGCTTCGGATGATTTGACAGCTATTCTAGTGATCAAAATCGCTCAAGAGCTGGGAATTTCTGTTCCTGATGAGCTCAAGGTCATCGGCTATGATGGAACTTACTTTATCGAGAACTACTATCCTCACCTGACAACGATTAAGCAACCTATGAAAGAGATTGCCCAACTCACTGTCGATCTCCTCTTGCAGAAGATTGAAGGCAAGGAAGTAGCGACAACTGGTTACTTCTTACCCGTCACCCTATTACCAGGAAAAAGTATTTAATACTCTTCGAAAATCTCTTTAAACCATGTCAGCTTCCATCTGCAACCTCAAAACAGTGTTTTGAGCAGCCTGCGGCTAGTTTCCTAGTTTGCTTTTGGATTTTCATTGAGTATAAACACAAGAAAACTCAGACGAATTCGTCTGAGTTTTTTATGATCGTAAACTTTTCAGATAGCGCTGGGCTGTCTCTAAGTTAAAGGTTTTATCTGCGATGAGGCGCTCAACGAGGGGAGCTACCTCGGACTCACTAGCACCTGCTAGGAGAGCTAAGGATTTGGCCTGTAATTTCATGTGGCCTTGCTGGATGCCCGTACTGACCAAGGCTTTGAGGGCCGCAAAGTTTTGGGCAAGACCGATGGACACGATAATCTGAGCTAATTCCTTAGCTGAAGGATTTCCCAGTAGTTCATGACTGAGGGCTACACGTGGGTTGAGTCCGATTGAGCCACCCTTGGTCGCTACCGGCATGGGTAGTGTCATCTCACCGACCAATTCTTCTCTTTCCATGTCCAGCGTCCATTGACTGAGACCTTGATAGCGTCCATCTCGACTGGCAAAGGCATGGGCCCCAGCTTCGATGGCACGCCAGTCATTACCCGTGGCGATTAAAATGGCATCGATACCGTTAAAAATCCCTTTATTATGAGTAGCTGCTCGGTAAGGATCAGCCTGCGCAAGCTGGCTAGCCAAGGCTATTTTCTCCGCAATTTCTCGTCCTTGGTCCCTTTGGGGACTCAAGTAGCGAAAGGCGATACGACAACTTGCAGTCACCAGAGAATCGGTTGCGTAGTTGGACAAAATTCCCATGAGACTCTGTCCTTGACTGAGTTCTTCTAAGACTGCCTTCAAGGCTTCCAGCATGGTGTTGAGCATATTGGCTCCCATAGCTTCCTGGGTATCGACATGGAGATAGACAACGAGAAAGTCTGTTTCACCTTTGATCTGCTCTACATGTAAATCACGCGCCCCGCCTCCACGTTTGACGATAGAAGGATAGGCTTGATTGGCAAGTTCCAAGAGTTCGGCTTTCTTGCTGGAAATCTTCTCTTGCGCTTTTTCAGGTTCAGCAACTTGATAAAGGGCTACCTGACCAATCATCTGGCGCTCATGTACTTGAGCAGTAAAGCCACCTGCTCGCTTGATGATTTTACTAGCATAGCTAGCCGCAGCAACCACAGACGGTTCTTCTGTCACATAGGGAACTGTGTAGCCCTGACCATTCACCACAAGCTCTGGAATGATGGAATAAGGTAGAGAAAAAGTTCCCACTACATTCTCACTCAGCTGGTCTGCAACTGCCAAGCTGACTTGTTCATCCTGCTCGAGACTCGTTTGCTTTTCAGGACTAAGGAGCGCCTGAGCTTTCAGTAACTCAAGGCGCTCATGGTATGATTTTTTAGAAAATCCATTCCAACTTATCTTCATTATTTTTCAACCTTGCTATAACGGCGTTGGTGGTCGATAATTTCAACCAAGGCATAGTCTTGATTTTCAAAACCTGCAAATTGGGCTGAGCCAGACTCATCCAACTGCAATTCTTCGAAGAAGACTTTTTCATAGTCTGCAACAGATAATGCTGTACGTTGTTTGAGTTTGCTCAAGCGATCCTTATCAAGGTAAGCCTCATAGCCTTCGACCAATTCACCACTAAAGAACTCTGAAACCGCGCCACTTCCGTAACTGTAGAGGGCAATTTTATCGCCAGCCTTCAAAGTCTCTGCATTTTCCAAAAGGGAGAGGAGACCGAGGAAGAGGGAACCTGTATAGATATTCCCAATCATCTGACTGTAGAGAATGGATTTGTCAAAGTTTTCTTGCAAACTATCCTGCTTCTCCTGAGATAGAGTCTTGTCCATCATCTTGCGCAAGCCTTTTAGGGCCAACTTAGGATAAGGCAAGTGGAAGCAGATAGCCGCAAAGTCATCCATAGTCCAATCGTAGCGTTCCTTGTATTCATTCCAAGTCGTTGTCAGGCAATCAAGATACTGTTGGGTCGAGTACATGCCGTTTACATAAGGAGTGCTTGAATAGTTCGGACGCCAGAAATCCATGATGTCACGCGTTTGGGCAACGTTATCATTGTTAAAGGCCATGATGCGCGGATTTTGGGTGATCAACATCGCCACACTTCCAGCACCCTGAGTTGGTTCACCAGGAGTTCCCACACCATACTTGGCAATATCACTGGCAATGACCAAAACCTTAGACTCTGGAGAATTTTCTACATGCAATTTAGCATAATGAAGGGCAGCTGTCGCTCCATAGCAGGCTTCTTTGATTTCAAAGCTACGGGCGAAAGGCTGGATGCCTAGCAGGCCATGAACAAAGACTGCCGCTGCCTTACTCTGGTCAATCCCTGACTCGGTCGCCACGATGACCATATCGATTTCTTCTTTTTCTTTGTCTGTTAAAATAGAGTTGCTGGCACTAGCAGCCAAGGTAACAATGTCCTCAGTCAGTGGTGCAATACTAATTTCATTTAACAAGAGTCCCTTGCTAAATTTTTCGGGGTCAACTCCCCTCGCTTCTGCTAAGTCTTGTAATTTCAAGACATATTGACTGGTCGCAAAACCAATCTTATCAATACCGATTGTCATATTTACCTCTGTTTTTTCATTCATTGTAAAAAATCGTTTCATTCTATTTTATCACAAATAGGGACAAAAGAGAGAAAAAAGACTTGATTCAACAAATCAAGTCTTTGCTTTGACTGCATTAGGAAGAGATTCCTCGTTGTTTTCGGATGTAGTAGTAAAGCTTTAGAATTACCGTTCCACTTGCCATTCCAATAGAAATAACGAGGGCTAACATAACTACCAAAGTCGCGCTGGCAATAGCATGACTGTAATCGCCTGTCACAAAGAAAGCTGTCGTTCGATAGGATAAATAACCTGGCACCAAGGGGGCAAGAATAGCCAAGACAAAGACCACCGCTGGTGTCTTGTAGACAATACTTAAAATCTGGCTGATGCAAGAGCCAATTACTGCTGCGATAAAGGTCGCAATAATAACATTGGTTGGTTCTTTGAGCACGAGATAGAGGAGCCAAACGCCCATTCCCAAAATACCACCAGGTAGGAGCATGGAGCGTTGAACATTCAGTACGATTAGAAAGGTGATGATGGCGAGTAAACTCGCCACTGCTTGGAGCAAAATACTTGTTAGAGTCATCTTAAGTCATCAAAACCAGGGCGACAGAGGTGCCGGCCCCTAAAGCGAGGGTAATGAGCAAAGATTCAAACATCTTGCTCATACCAGAGTTGATATGGTTGGTCATGATATCCCGTACCGCATTTGTCAGAGCAATCCCTGGAACAAAGGGCATGACCGCTCCTGCTATAATCAGGTCTGCCGTCGAAGGAAATCCTGTGTAGCGGGCCCAGAACTGGGCGATCAATCCGAAAACAAAGGCACCCGCAAAGGCCGTTACAAAAGGAATGCGGACAAACCTCTCTACGTAGAGAGAGAAGGCAAATCCAAATAAGGTCGCAATAGCTGCGCCAAAAGCGTCATAGACATTGCCCCCAAACATAATCGAGAAGAAAGGGGCACTGAGAGTCGCTGCTACGGTTACTTGGAACTTGGTATAAGGAAGGGTTTGATTGCCGATTTCTTTCAGCTTTTTAAAGGCTGTCGAGAGATCAATCTGCCCTCCGACAAGCTCCCGTGATACTTGGTTGACATCACAGACTTTTTCAATGTTATAAGAGGATGAGGTTACCCGTTTCATCCGAGAAATATTGGTATTTTCAATAGAAAAGAAAATAGCTGCGGGCATGGCAAGAACATTGCAATCCATAATTCCCTGCGAATGGGCAATACGGATCATAGTATCCTCAACCCGATGAATCTCTGAGCCACTTTTCAGGAGAATGGTTCCTGCTAGCATAATCACATCAATGACGGCATTCAACTCTCTCGATTCGTCCATTTTCTCCTCCTTTTTTCTACTTCCTATATTTTATCACAAAATCTTGTGAAAAAAAATCTTTGTCATGAAATCATGACAAAGATTCATCTAATCTCGAGAACTCTCGTGAGTTCCTTCATTGTTTGGTTGATTCGTTGGAGGATTGTTGCCTTGTTGATTGCCTTGTTGGTTCCCTTGATTTGGTGTTGTTGTAGAACCCTGGTTCCCTCGTTGAGCAGGGTTAGAGGATGAAGTTGACGGTGGTGTTTTCGGTTTGTAAATCGAAATCTTGATACGCGTGCTAGCAAGGTCAACCTTTTCACCAGCTTTTGGTGTTTGATCTACAACCGTACCCTCTGCTGTTCCTTCAGGAGCAGTCGATACTTCAATAACCTCAATATTAGCCTCTTTTACTCCGACAATCTGAGTCAGATTATTCTTAGTAAATTCGAGACTTGAGCCGATGTAGCTCGGCATGCTGACACTGGTCACCTTCTTGGCAACTGTTAAGGTAATCGTAGTGGCTTTTGAAAGGTCATAAGTCGAACCCGATGCAGGGGTCTGTCTGAGGACGGTTCCAGGTTCGCTTTCATTGGATTCTTCCTCTTCCATCTTGATTATATTTTCAGGAACCTTCTTCTCCTTGAGTTCGGCTACGACATCCGTATACTTGCGTCCGACGTAATTGCTCAATTGGAAGGATTGCTTACCAGAAGAAACTATCAAATTGACCTTGGTTCCTTCTTTTCGGCCGCTACCAGCTTCAGGATCCGTTCGAATAACACGTCCCTCTGCTACAGTATCGCTGGCTTCTGACTTTTCTTCACCGGCTTCAAACTTGGATTTTTTAAGAGCCTCCTTAGCCTCTGCAACGGTTTGTCCAGCTACGTCAGGAATGGGAATTGTTGCAGGTGTTCTTGACAAAATCCAGATTAAAGAGGCTGCAACCAATAGAAGGCTAGCTAAAAGAATCATATAGCGAGCCTTAAACTTCCGTTTTTTAGCTGGCTTTGGTGCAGGTGCTGGCTCAGCGACTGGTTGAGTTGCTTTCTTTGGCTGAGGGCGTTCTTCCTGCGCCGGAGCTTTAGGAATCGATGTCAGTGTACTTTGTGGAACTTTAGGTAAAGTCTTCGTGTCTGCCTTACTCGCATCGTCAAAGACCAGTTTCGGTTCATTCCGACGATTATAAGACAAACTAGTTGACAAGTCCACATACATTTCCGAAACAGACTGATAACGATCTGACAGCTTCTTAGCAGTTGCCTTGATGACAACATTTTCTAAAGCCTGAGGGACAGATGGGTTTTCAGCAATGACGGACGGAAGTGGTTTCTGGAAATGCTGGAGGGCAATCGTAACCGCGCTATCCCCATCATAAGGGATATGTCCCGTCAGCATTTCATAGAAGATAATCCCCATCGCATAGATATCGCTCTGGAAAGTCGCTTTAGAACCACGCGCTTGCTCAGGTGATAAATAATGAACAGAGCCTAACATTGAGTTGGTCTGGGTCAGACTGGTCTCCGCAAAGGCTACGGCAATCCCAAAGTCCGTGACCTTAGCTGTGCCGTCTGGTGTCAAGAGGATATTTTGAGGTTTCAAATCCCGGTGAACGATTCCTCGAGTATGGGCTAAGCGCATTGCCAAGAGGATTTGCCCCATAATCCGAACCGCTTCTTCATTTGAAAGAGGATAGTGTTCTTTAATATAACGCTTGAGGTCAAGGCCTGCTACGTATTCCATAGCCAGGTACTGTTGACCATCTTCCTCACCAATATCTGTTATCCGAACGATATGAGGATGGTCCAGATCCGCCATGGCCCTCGCTTCACGCTGGAAACGTGCCACAGCAATCGGGTCCGTCTGGTAGTTGGTCCTCAGGACCTTCACTGCCACTTCTTCCCCGTCTAGGATCAAATCCTTGGCCAAGTAAACATCTGCCATGCCTCCTCGACCAATCTGCTTGACAATCCGATACCGCCCGGCAAAAATCTTGCCGATTTGGATCATTCTGCTGCCTCCTCGTTCATGTAAACAAGGGCAACCGTAATGTTGTCTAAACCTCCTGCATTGTTAGCGAAGCGAATGAGGGTTGCCGCCTTGTCTGCTAGAGAAATATCACTGGTTACGATATCATAAATCTCACTTGCCGAAATCATATTGGTCAAACCATCACTATTGAGCAAGAGATAATCTCCTGACTCCAGTGTAATCATCCCAAAATCTGGCTGGATTTCATCTTTTTGTCCGATAGACTGGGTAATGATATTCTTTTGAGGGTGAGTTTCTGCTTCTTCTGGAGTCAATTGACCAGCCTTGAGCAATTCGTTGACCAAGGAATGGTCACTCGTCAACTGGTGGTATTCTTCTCCACGAATCAAACCGATACGAGAATCTCCAATATGAGCATAGATGGCTTGGTTGTCAATAAAAGCAACAGCTTCTAGCGTTGTTCCCATGCCTCTGTAGTCTTCGTCCTGACCTAGTTGATGAATTTTTTGATTTTCAATCTCCAGGTAGTGGGCAAACCACTCACGAACTTCATTGACTGAATCAATTTGGGTATCCACCCAAGCCACACCAAGGTCTGTGACCGCCATCTCACTAGCGATATTTCCTGCACGGTGTCCCCCCATCCCGTCAGCCAAGATGATCATAGTGCGTCCTGCTCGGTTGACAAAGTGATTGACATAGTCCTGATTATTTGTCCGTTTCTGACCAACATCTGTTAATAGTGCTATTTCCATTGTGTCAGTTCCTTCCTATTCTGATATCTTGCGAAATTGGCTAATAAAGAATCCATCACTTCCATACAATTCAGGAGTAATCAGGATACAGCCATCTTTCAGGATATCTTTACATTCGTGTTCTAGTTTAACCTGCTCGAACTCGGGATGACTTTCTAAAAACGCCTCGACGACTTGAAAGTTCTCCTCAGAGACAATGGTACAGGTACTATACGTTATTATACCACCTTTTCGTAGTGTTTGACAAACACTACCTAATATTTCCAGCTGAATTTCCTGTAAGGAGGTGAAATCTGCTGTTTCTTTATTGTATTTGATGTCTGGTTTGCGGCGTAAAAGTCCAATCCCAGAACAGGGAGCATCTACCAAAATCTTATCAAAAGAGTCCTGACCGAAAAACTCATGCACCTTTCTGGCATCCAACTTTTGTGTTTGAACCCGATCTGCCACACCCAAACGCTCCGCATTTTCTTGGATCAAGTCCAACTTATGATCATAAAGATCCAAAGCTGTCACGTTACCGGATGTGAGGTAGGAAGCTATATGGGCTGTTTTCCCACCCGGAGCGGCACAGGCATCCAGAACCTGCTCATGGCCTTGCAGATCAAGAGTCGGAGCAACCAGTTGACTGGACTCGTCTTGGATGGTAATGGCCCCTTCTGCGAACAAATCATGTCCCGCAAAGTGGCCTTGCTCCTTGACCAGACCAGTGGCCGCCAAAGGTGAATCACTCGCCTCTAACACGGCTTTGATTTCCTCTTTTCGACTCAAGTCAGTCACCCGGATGCTAGCTTTGTTGCGCACCAAGAGACTTTTAAAGATGGCTTGTGCTCGCTCTTCACCGTACTCTTCCTTGAGCTTAGATACTAGCCAAACTGGGAGAGAATAGGCAATGGAATCACGCTTGTTTTTGCGTTTGATGCTGTCAATATCTGGCCAGCCTTCTCTTAAGATACGACGAAGGACGGCGTTGACCAATTTCTCACTGCCTTTTTTACGGGCTTTGGCTAGCTCTACCGCTTCATTAACAACAGCGTGATTAGGAATCTTATCCAGATACCGAAGTTGGTAAGCGCTCAGAAGGAGCAGGATATAGAGCCAGTGGTCTAGCTTGTCTCTGTCTTGGATAAAGTGGGACAGATACCATTCCAGAGTCAGTTTTCGGGCTACCGTACCGTAGACAATCTCTGTCACCAAACCCTTATCTGCTACTGAGAGTTGACTCACCTTGAGGTGTTTGTTTAAAGCAATATTCGAATATGCTTGGTTGACTAAAACATCCTCTAGCACTGCTAGAGCTAGACTTCTAGCCGTTTCTACTTTAGTCACCAAATCGTTCTCCTACAGTCAATGTCCGTCCCACTCCGTTGAGGAAGGAAGCAATGTCCATCTTAGGCTTACCTGCTGGCTGCACTTGCTTGAGAGATAGAGCTCCTTCAGCCGTTGCGACAATCAATTCCTTTTTGCCAATAGAGAGGATCTCACCTGGATTTCCCTGACCTTCTACTGGCAGGGCTTCATAAATCTTAAAGCGATCACCCTTGAGAAAAGTGTGGGCAACAGGCCATGGATTCATGCCGCGGATTTGGTTGAAGAGTTGGCGATTGGTTTTAGTCCAATCAAGTTTCTCTTCTTCTGGCTTAATATTTGGCGAGAAAGTGACTTGACTAGGATCTTGTGGTTCAGGTTTGATCTCTCCAGCAATATAACCAGGAAGGGTGTCCAAAAGCAAGTCCCGACCAACAATCGCTAATTTCTCAAATAAGGTTCCAACATTATCCTCATCTGTGATAGGAATACTGCGACGGGAAATCATATCTCCTGCATCCATTTCCTTAACCATCTCCATAATGGTCACACCAGCTTCCTCATCCCCTTGAATCAAGGCATAATGGATAGGCGCACCACCACGGTGTTTTGGAAGGAGGGAAGCGTGAACGTTGACCGCAAAGTTCATGCTATCAAGAAGTTTACTTGGGAGGAACTGCCCAAAAGCAGCGGTCACAATCCCATCCGCCCCTAGCTTCATAATGGCTTCCATCTCTGGGCTTCCAGATAATTTTTCAGGTTGGTAGATGGGAAGGCCTGCTTCTTTGGCAGCCTGCTTGACTGGGGTTTCTTGGATGACTTTTTTACGACCGACAGCGCGATCTGGCTGGGTCACAACAGCTAGAATTTCGTAACGGTCGTCTGATAACAACCCCTTCAAAACTGTCGCTGAAAAATCAGGTGTCCCCATAAAGATTAGTTTTGTCATTTCTTCTCCTTCTTATAAAAATTGCTGCGGTTCGTGGTCAATGCTGAGACGAAGCTCGCTATTTTCACGTTCTTGAGTCAAGGCCAAGACCTGGTTGAGGGTTGGACCCAGCTCATCTTCTAAACGGTATTTAATCAAAATCTGGTAATGATAAAGGTTGTGGGTACGGGCAATGGGTTTTGGCGTTGGTCCAAGGATTTTACTAGTTTCCGATAAACCTGAGCGCAAAATTCCCATGACCTCATAGACACGTTTGACAACCTCTTCTTCTTTCTTGTGAGAGAGGGTAATCCCAATAGTGAAATAATAAGGCGGATAGCCGAGTTGGCGCCTGATACTCATTTCATAAGCATAAAAACCTTCATAATCCTGTTCCTTGGCAAAACGAATGGCATAGTGCTCAGGATTGTAAGACTGGATCAAGACCTGACCAGCTTTTTCCGCTCGACCTGCACGACCAGCCACCTGAGTTAAGAGTTGGAAGGTTCTCTCAGAAGAACGGAAATCAGGCAGATTCAAGGCCGTATCTGCATTAAGAACTCCGACCAGAGTCACATTTGGAAAATCCAAGCCCTTGGCAATCATCTGAGTTCCCAACAAGATATCTGCTTCCCCTCGGCCAAACTGGTCAAGAAGAGCTTGGTGACTACCCTTCCTGCGGGTCGTATCCACATCCATCCGCAGAATGCGAGCCTGAGGAAAGAGCTCTGCCAGCTCATCGTAAGCTTTCTGAGTCCCTGTACCGTAGTAGCGAATGCTGCGACTCTGACAGTTGGGACAAACATGAGGAATCCCCTTAGAAAAGCCACAGTAATGGCAGTTCATGGTCTTGGTATCCATGTGCAAGGTTAGAGAAATGTCACAGTTGGGACAACTATCTACCGTCCCACACTCCCGACACATAACAAAGCTAGAATAGCCCCGACGGTTGAGCATAAGGACTACCTGCTCTTTTTTATCCAGACGGTCTTGGATAGCTTCTAGCAAAGGAGGGGTAAAGTTTGATGTCTCATTCTGCCCGATATAGTCCCGAAAGTCAATCACTTGAACCTCAGGAATGGTGGCTAAAGGATTGGCCCGTTGGGTCAGACGTAAGTGTTGATAGACACCTTTTCCAGCCCGCGCACGGCTCTCTAAGCTCGGTGTTGCCGAACCAAGGACCAGGGCCGCTTGATTGTACTGGGCCCGTAAGATGGCGACCTCTCTGGCATGATAACGAGGATTGCTGTCTTGCTTGTAGCTAGCTTCATGTTCCTCATCGATAATCATGACACCCAGATTTTTCAGAGGAGCAAAGATAGCTGATCTGGCCCCAACCACTACCTGAGCATCGCCACGCTCAACCTTGCGCCATTCGTCATACTTTTCACCATTGGACAGGCCTGAGTGAAGAATGGCCACTTTCTCGCCAAAACGAGCAATGAAACGCTCCGTCATTTGTGGCGTCAGAGAAATCTCAGGTACCAGCAAAATGGCCGTCTTACCCTTATCCAAGGCCCCTTGTATAATCTGCAAGTACACCTCAGTTTTCCCACTTCCTGTAATCCCTTGAAGGAGGAATGGAGGCTGTTGACTGCCAATAGCACTGACAACCGCATCACGCGCCTGTCTTTGTTCAGGATTCAATTCCAAAGGTTGGCTGGCTTCAATGCCTTCAAAATAAGCGGCTGAGCGTTGCACTTCCTTTTGGACTAGGATTAGAGCTCCTTGCTCCACAAAGAAATTGACTTGCTCGCGTGAGTAGGATTCTAACAAGCTAGCCAGAGGAGCACTCTCAGGACGAGACAGTAAATAGTCTCTCAGCTCTGCCTTTTTCTTAGCACGCGCAGAAATCTCAACACCTTCTAACTGCTCAACATGGACCTCATACCAAGATTGGGTCTTGACCTTCTTCTGATCAACAGCCTGGTACTCCAGACGGAGCAACCCTTTTCTGGTCAAGCGCATCATTTCAGCTTGCTTGGCAAGGTCTAAAGAAGAAAAGGCGAGCGAATCTTCTGAACCAAACAAACGCTCTTTGTCTGCCTGACTTAGGACTTCTAAAGGATAGAGAATCTTATCATAGCTGGAGTTTAAAAATCCTGGAAGCATGGCTTTTAGGATGGAGATTTTGTAAGAAAAGACAGACTTACGTAATTCCTCAGCCAGCCAGAGTTGCTCCTGGGTCAAGACGGGAGAAAAGTCTAGCACCTCCGCAATCTCTTTCAAGTCCTCATCTGTCACTTCTTCATCCGACTGGGACTCCAATCCTAGCACAATCCCTTGGATCAAACGATTGCCTTTGCCGAAGGGGACATGGACCCGCATACCGACTTCCAGCATCTCTACAAATTCCTCAGGGACCTTGTAACTGTATGGCTGGTCCGTCTGCATTAGGGGAACATCCACGATAATCTTTGCGATAGCCATCTTCTCACCTCCTTCTTGTCAGTAAATTCTTGCAATAGAAAAAATAAGATTGAGTCCCCCCAACCTTAAATTTTTTCACCATCTTCTTTTTCTTTAGCGATTTGCTCTTTGATTTTCTTTTCTTCTTCTTCTCTGCGGCGTTTTTCTTCTTCGATACGGAGACGAACTGCTTCACGTTTTCCTTCTGGATCTGGGTGAATGGTTACATTTCCTGACTCGATTTCTTCCAAAGCACGAAGAGTTGATTTTTCAGACTTAAACTCTTGAGTTGCTGGCGCACCAGCTTCTAGTTCGTGGGCACGCTTTGCTTCCAAGATTACGAGTGAATATTTTGATGGTACCTTGTCCAGCAAGGTATCGATAGAGGGTTTTAACATCATTTGCTTGTACCTGTTTCCTATAGTTTATCGAGTAGTTGGAGATTTTGGCAACATCTCCTGGTAGTGACCAATGACACGGTCCACACGGAAGTGTTCTGCTTCGATTACACGCTTGACACGTTCAGCAGCGAGGGGCACCTGATCGTTGACAATGGCATAATCATACTCACGCATGAGAGCAATTTCTTCCTTGGCTTTTTCGATTCGTTGGGCAATCACTTCAGCGCTATCTGTTCCACGACCTACCAAACGATCTTGCAATTCATCCAAATCTGGTGGCGTTAAAAAGATAAAGACAGCATCTGGAACTTTTTTCTTAACCTGAAGGGCTCCCTGCACTTCAATCTCAAGAAAGACATCGATTCCCTTGTCCAGAGTTTCATTGACATAGGTCAGAGGAGTTCCATAGTAGTTACCGACATATTCTGCATATTCCAACATCTGACCTTGACGGATCAGCTCTTCAAACTCTTCACGAGTACGGAAGAAATAGTCCACTCCGTCCACTTCACCAGGACGTTGTGCACGCGTCGTCATCGATACAGAGTATTGAAATTGATTCTCAGAACTCTCAAAAATCTCTCTTCTAACCGTTCCTTTCCCAACTCCTGAAGGACCAGAAAAAACGATTAGCAAGCCTCGGTCTGCCATTATGTCTCCTTTAGTTAGTCTGTGAAATAAAGTGAAATTTCTCTCGGATACTGATGATCACGTCAGTTATCCTTCTACAGTCTTTCTATCTAGTGTAACAAAAAAGCAGTAATATTTCAACTGCTCTTTCTTATTTATTTAGCATAATCTACTGCACGAAGTTCGCGAATCACGGTTACCTTGATATTTCCTGGGTAATCGAGATTGTTTTCAATTTTCTCACGAACTTTGTGAGCCAAGATTGTGACTTTGTCGTCCTTGATTTGTCCTGGATTAACCATGATACGGATTTCACGTCCTGCTTGAAGGGCAAAGCTATTTTGCACTCCTTCAAAGCCATTGGCGATTTCTTCCAAATCATGGAGACGCTTGATGTAGCTTTCAAGAGATTCACTACGAGCACCTGGACGCGCTGCACTCAAGGCATCTGCTGCAGCAACGATCACTGCAATGACGCTTTCGGCTTCCACATCGCCGTGGTGGCTAGCAATCGTATTCACCACAACTGGGTGTTCCTTGTACTTGCGTGCCAACTCTGTACCAATCTCAACGTGGCTACCTTCAACCTCGCGGTCAATAGCTTTCCCGATGTCATGAAGGAATCCAGCACGACGGGCAAGAGCTGCATTTTCACCAAGTTCACTCGCAATGATACCAGATAACTTAGCAACCTCAATCGAATGACGCAAGACATTTTGTCCATAAGAAGTACGGAACTGCAAGCGTCCCATGATCTTCATCAAGTCTGGATGGAGGTTTGGCGCACCAATCTCGTAAGCAGCAGCCTCACCATATTCACGGATTTTATTGTCAATCTCTTGACGGTTTTTCTCCACCAACTCCTCGATACGAGCTGGGTGGATGCGGCCATCCTTGAGCAACATTTCCATGGTCATACGAGCAATTTCACGACGAATCGGATCAAATCCTGACAAGGTCACCACTTCCGGTGTATCGTCGATGATGACATCTACCCCTGTCAAACTTTCAAAGGTACGAATATTGCGTCCTTCACGACCGATAATGCGTCCTTTCATGGTATCGTCTGGTAGATGAACTGTAGAGTTTGTTGACTCCGCTACATACTCACCAGCGATACGCTGCATAGCCTGAACCAAGATATCTTTCGCAATCTTGTCTGAACGTTCCTTGACTTCTTGCTCAGCCTCACGAATGCGGCTAGCAATTTCCTTGGTCAAGTTTTCCTCCGTCTGAGCCAAGATAATATCTCGAGCCTCAGTTTGGGAAAGGGAACCGATACGTTCAAGTTCAGCTTCTTTTTGTCTTTCGACTTCCTCTAATTGCTCTTCACGTGCATCAAGGTTTTTTGCTCTATCAGAAATACTTTGTTCTTTTTGTTCAAGTGTTTTTTCTTTGTTCGTCAAATTGTCGTCCTTACGGTCAAGGCTCGTAGCTCTCTCTGTCAAACGACTTTCAATTTGCTTGAGCTCCTGACGTTCTGACTTAAATTCAGCGTCCACTTCTTCACGGTATTTTCTGGCTTCCTCTTTGGCCTCCAATAGTGCTTCTTTTTTAAGAGACTTGCTTTCGCTCTTGGCTTCATTTAGTAATAAATCCGCTTCGCGCTCAGCTTGTCCTCGTAAATTAGTTGCTTCTTGTTCAGCATTTAGAAGCATCAACTCTGCAGCCTCTTGAGATGATTTCATCTTAGCTGAGATGCTGACATATCCAATGACTAAACCAATGATGACGGCAAAAACAGCAATCGCAAGTGTCATGATTTCCATGTTTTTACCTCATTAAATTTGTTTATCGAATGACATACATTCCTTAATATTCTATCATAAAAAAACAATTTTCACAAACCCAAATTGAAGAGTTTTGTGTGAATTTTAGAAGAAAGTTCTGAAATCACAAAACAAACTTTCTAACTCTTAAAAATGACATTTTCATTAAAACATATAATAAAAAAGCCTACCTTTCAGTAGACTTAGTTTGTTTCTATCCTAATCGGGACTCTGCCGAAATTCTGCTCTACGATGCTTGGGTGTCCTAGTTGGTAAATCTGGTCTGCCTTTTGAGTCATAGCATCCCAAGGTTCTTTGCCAATTCGGCTGACTAGATGGACCTGTTCTTTCAGAGACTTGAGGTGTTGTCTGCCTTTTTCAGTAAAACCAAGGACATGAATGGCTTCTGGCAAGTCACTTTCTCTGACCTGCACCAAGATATAGGTCAAGAGGCGTCTGACACGCGCTTTTGTGTAACGTTTAGTGACAACTGCCTCGACCAATTCCTCCACAGACTGGGCTATCTTGATGGCATCCTTGATACGCACCGCCATTTCTTGATTGACCTGATAGATGGTGGTCAGGTCTGGATTTGACAAGATTTGATAGCGGAGAAATGGAAAATAGTCATCCCAACTCACCTTACTCGCTTGCTCAAAGAGGGCAACAGAGGGCATAAAGCGTTCTAAAAAATCTTTGTCTGATTGGTGCTGACGGAGGGCTGTTGCCGAGGCAAAGTCCACTTCCTTGTCCACAGAATGATAGCCAGCTCCTTGACGCTGAATCGGATGGAGTTTGATTCTACGTCCCGCAACCGCCTTGGCATAGGCCAAAGCTAGAACATGATTGGGCGTATTGCCAGAGAAATCAAGACCTGCAAATTCCTTCCACATGGTTTGGGTTTTCTGGGGATAGGAGAGGGAATCAGGCAGATTATCCACAAAATTCTCCATCTCTCTACCTTGCTCTGTGTATAAGTCAGCAATTTTCTGATAATCCAAAACTTCCTCTGTCCCAAAAGCTAGAGTATCAATACCCAAGCGAACCAAGATATCCACAGCTCCTTGGCCAAAGAAATCTGCCGCCTGAACACTGACTAAAAAGGGCAATTCCACTACCAGATCTGCTCCATTTTCCAGCGCCATCTGAGCCCGTGTCCACTTGTCCACTATAGAAGGTTCTCCACGCTGCATGAAATTCCCAGACATGGCAACGATTTTCAGTCCCTTCGCCTGCTCAAGCAAGTATTTGTGCCCATTATGGAAAGGATTGAACTCCGCGATAATACCTGTGATGGTCATGATGTTCTCCTACTTCTGCGCGACAAAAAACCAACGGGTGCTGGTTTCTGTCGGCTCCTTGTCCTCAAAGTCCGCATAGAGTTTGAAGAACTTGAAACCAGCCTGTTCCAGCAATATATCATAGGTCAAGACCTCATAGGTCCGCTCCTCATGCACTTCATCGTGGCGACTAAAGGAACCGTCAGCCTCCTTGATAAAGAAGGTCAACTCATGCACGATGGAGTGAGGTGCTTCATCCTCATAGGTGTCCCAAAGCATGGCAAAATCTTCCGCATTTTCATGGTAAGAATAGCCTGGAAAAACCTCATCTGTTTGGTAGGTCGAATGCACGTCAAAGATGAATACTCCGTCTTCATTGAGGGCATTATACACTTCCTTAAAGACGTCTCCTACCTCTACCTCATCCTGCATGTAGCAGATAGAGTCAGAGTAACACGTAACAAAGTCGTACTTACCAGCCTTGGATAAGTCCAGCATATTGCCTTCAATAAAATCAATCTTTTGCTTGGCAGATGTTGCTCTCTTCTCCGCAATCTTCAGCATATCCGCGCTCAAGTCAAGTCCTGTCACATCAAAACCAGCCTGAGAAAAGCGGACAGACTGGATACCTGTTCCACAAGCCAATTCCAAGAGTTTCTTTCTCTCTTTGGTCTTTGGCAAATGACGGAGGGAAAAATCCGTCCATTTATCGTATAAACTATCATCCATGACCGCATCATAGACCGCCGCAAAGGTTTCATAAGTAGCCATATTCATGATACCAAGTCCGCCCGTAATCGGAATGAAAATTAGGAGCTTGACGATGGAGCCGAGCTCCAAGGAAGGCTATCTATTTTCCGACGATTACAGGACGGGTTCAAATCCTTTCTAAGATACAAAGAGCGTTAAAAGCAAGGAGAAAATAGGAAACTTTCTGCTGTATCGTCAGATACAAAGGAAGTTACTCTTTTTCTCGCAGCTTTTAGCTCGTGTTCAGTTTCGAGATGAACAAAACACGACGCCCTCACCTTTCTATCCATTTTTTCTAAAATAAGCAAATAAAACCCAGTTGACTGCAACTGAGTTCATATCCTATGCTAAGGCTTCTGAAATGTCTATTGAGCTCGCCTCATGCCATAGTTTTTCTAGGTTATAATGGGCACGCATTTCTTCTGAGAAGATATGCACAACGACACCACCGAGGTCTAGCAAAACCCAGCCTCCTGCTGCATCACCTTCAACATGGCTGCCTTTAAAGCCTGCTTCCGCTACTTTTTCACGGATATTATCTGCGATAGCGTCCAACTGGCGGCTATTCATTGAGCTCGTGATGACAAAGTAGTCCGTCACGCTGGTCAAATCTTGTACATCAAGTGCGAGGATATCCTCCGCACGTTTCTCATCAGCCGCTTTCACGACTAGTTCTAGTAATTCTTTTTCGTTCATTTAGTCCTCTTTCAAATAGTGCACAAAGGCGTTATAGGTTTCAAGGGTTTGGGGATAGATGGGGAATCCCTGATGAGCTAGATGCTCCACGGTACGAGCTGTTTCGTAGGCCACTGCCTTATTGAGCGATAGCTCAGCAATTTCACGCGCCTGATCCACTCCTGGAAAGGCGCGGTTATGCTCGATATAGTCTGCAACGTATATAACCTTATCAAGATCAGTCATCTGGTCAGCCCCGACTGTATGAATTTCAATAGCTCGCAGGATTTCTGGATCATGCAAATCCAAATCTTCCTGAATCTTGTAGATACCAACCATCCCATGCCAGACATTATTGCCCCAGTTTTTGAGGTCAGGGTTTAATTGGTAACGGTCAATCAAGTCTAGAAATTCCTGATCTGACAGCTTTTTAGCATAATCATGAAGAAGGCCTGCTAGACCCGCTTTCTCGGTATCGACTCCAAATCTCTCCGCTAACTCTATGGCTGCACGCTCCACCCCCAAACAATGGGTTAACCGTTTTTCAGGTAGAAGCTCTGCCATTTTTTCCAACAAAGCCTCTCGGGAACAGTTGATATAGTCTTGGTATGCCATCAGTAAAGCCCCTCCTTCTCGATGTAGTCTAGCACTGGATGAGGTAGGAGAAAGTTAGGTTTCCGACCTTGAGCAATGAAGTCACGCACCATGCTGGACGAGATGTCCATGAGAGGCACATCCACCCAGATAACTGGATAGGAAGTCCCTGCCTTGTAGCGCGGACGCTGAACCCCTACAAACTGAACCATGTCGACCAGCTCATCAATTCGGTACCACTTAGGCAGATAGTCCACCATATCAGCCCCGATAATGAAGTAATAATCCGTATCTGGATGTTGCTCTGTCAAAATCTTCATAGTGTCGTAGGTGTAAGAAATGCCCTTGCGCTCCAGCTCAATAGTTTCAATGGCTAAGCCTTCAATCCCCTCAATCGCCAACTCAAGCATCTTGAGACGGTGGTGCTCGGGGATGGTTTCCTTTTTATCTACATGAGGTGGTTGGTATTCGGGCATAAGCAGGACCTGGTCCAGCCCCAACTGTTGTCGTACTTGGTCCGCCACAACAAGATGGGCATTGTGAACAGGGTTAAAATTTCCCCCTAGAATCCCGACTTGTTTGCGTTTTTTCTCCTTGATTTCTGGCTCCAACTCTACCTTGGTAAAGGGAGTCAATAATTCGATTGCCATAGGCTCGTCTTCCTTTAATTCTCTGTAAAAACAGTTGTTTGGAGTAGGTGTTTAGATTTCTTTGACTTTTTTGGAAATCTTGCGATGTTCTTTCTTGCTGGATTGTTTAAACAAAATCAAGATGCGTCCGATTTTTTGGACAGTATCCACACCGATTTCTTCTTCCAAGATTTCAGCCACTTCGTGGATGTTTTCATCTGTATTTTGCAAGAGAGTAACTTTAATCAATTCACGGGCGTCAAGAGCTTGGCGGACGCTGGTTTTGATTTGGTCGTTAAGTCCATTTTTCCCGATTTGGATGATGGGTTTGAGGGTGTGTGCCTGGCTGTTGAGAAAGGCACGTTGTTTCGATGTTAATGACATAATCTTTCTTCCTTGTTTTTTGATAGTTATTTTAGGTGGTGGGGGACGGTCGGAACTATCTTTTTATGAGCTCACTTTGTTCGCTCAGTGATTTTATTTTAAATGATTGCTTTTCGTGTGACGACTGCTACGCCTTCTGGTGCCCAGACAGCGACTTTTGCCCTTCCTGTTACGCGGATCCAGCCTAGGCCTGAGATGACCAGGTCTGTCTTGTCCTTAATGGTAAATACATGCTGGACTAATTTTGGGAAATCTTCTTTTTCCTTGCTATTTGGTGGCGTTAAAAGGGTTCCGAGGTGCTTGTCGTAAAGGGCACTCGCTCCTTCGAGCTTGGTACGGTGGAGTTTTAGTTCATTGTCAAAGAAGGCTGTAAAACCTTGCTTTTCTCCTGCAATAAAGTCAAAGCGTCCGAGACCACCTAGAAACAGGGTTTGTTCAGGATTGAGCTGATAGGTTTTGGGCTTGATTTCCTTTTTAGGGCTGACATACTTGAGGTTTTTAGCCGGCAAGTAGTGGGCCATCTGGTGGCGGTGGATAATCCCTGGTGTATCGTAGATATAAGATCCGTCGTCAAGCGGAATCTCAATCTTGTCCAAGGTTGTCCCCGGAAAACGCGAAGTCGTGATGACATTTTGGTCACCTGTGATTTCTTGGATAATGGCGTTGATAAGGGTTGACTTTCCAACGTTGGTTACCCCAACTACGTAGACATCACGGCCCTTGCGATAATGCTCAATCTTATCAATGACTTCCTTGATGGCATGCTTATTCTGAGCTGAAGTCAAAACGACATCCACTGGACGAAGTCCTTCTTCGTGGGCACGTTCCATGAGCCACTGGCTAATCTTGCTCGGTTTAACTGACTTGGGCAGGATATCTTTTTTATTTCCAACCAAGAGGACATCATTGCCCGATACAAAGCGTGGCAAGCCTGGGATGACAGAGCCATTAAAGTCAAAAATATCAATGACATTGACCACCAAGGCATCACTGTCTCCCACCTCGTGCAAGAGTTTGAGGAAATCATCGTCCGTCAACTGGACATCTGTGATTTCATTGTAGTGGCGGAGACGGAAACAACGTTGACAATAGACTTCGCCAGTCTCCAAACCTTTTTCGAGTGCCGACTGAGGAGTGAAACCAAGACCAGCCTTGTCTGTCGTCTGAATGGTTGCTCCACATCCAATACAGAGAATTTCTTCCATAGTTAAATTCCTTTTTTATATGTAATCGGTCCGTATTTTTCAGTGATTTTTCGCATGACACGGCGCTCGCGAGCCCGATTAATCTGCGTTTTGATCGAGTCGTGTTGGACCAAGGGTTTGACTAAGATCGAGCGAATGCCTGCACGGTGCGCTGCACGAATATCCGTCATGAGTTGGTCGCCGACCATGACCACTTCATTTTTCTCATAGTGGAATTCCTTCATGGCACGGTCAATTCCAAATGTGAAAGGCTTCAAGGCCCAATAAACGTAATCAATCCCAAATTTCTCAACTGCACGTTGAACCCGTTTTTTGGTGTTATTTGAGACCACGATGATGCGAATACCTGCATCCCGAAGGTCATGTAGCCATTGTTTCATCTCTGGCGTTCCATCAGGGTTGTTCCAAGCAATGAGGGTATTGTCCAGATCGACCAAAACAGCCTTGATACCATGCGCTTTCAGGCTTGGGACTGTCAGATCATAAACTGCTTCCACAGCAAAGTCTGGCATATAATTTTCAATCGCCATTCTGGCTCCTTTTCTTTTTAATTTCTAGCAATATTCTTTAAACATTGGGCTAAGACTACCCATAAAATGAGACTAGCTAGCAAAATATAAATCCAAGCATTTGGTTCATCTGCAAACGGTAAGGGAACATTCATTCCGAAGAATCCTGTAATAACCGCAAGGATAGCTAGCAAGACTGAGATAATTGTCAAAGTTGTCAAATTATCATTTAGATTATTATTTAGGATGTTGTTGTAAGAGGCTGAGAGTTGTTGCAAAACTTGAGAAATCAAGTCTGTCATCGAAACCAACTGGTGCGCTTCAATCATGGCATCGTCAAACTGTTCTCTCTCAACTTCGTTAAAACTGCGATAAAGAGCATGCCCTTGGATGTGTTCCAAGAGGAGACGATTTTGTTTGGCAGCAGCTGTCAGGTAAACCATACCAGTTTCCAAGTCAGAGAGGGCAAAAAGATTCTTTTTAGTTGTTTTTTGACGAAGAAGTGCACTGATTTCATCCTTACTTTTATCCATCTCTTCAATAACTGGATAATAAGCATTGCTTATAATCTCTAAACTGGCAAAAAGAAATTTGTAGATTGAAACAACTTCATGGCTTTCAAGATAGGTTGCCATACGTTTAATCACATAACTATTCTTGTGATTGCTAATTGTGATCAGCCGTTGTTTTTCAACGATAAAGGTCATCGGAATCGCTTCATAATATTCTTTGTCTTTTTCTAAATCAAGAACATTATAAATGAAGGTGACCGTTCCCGTTTCACGGTGATAGTCCATGTGGGCACGCTCATTTCTATCCAGAGCATACTCGATAGTTTCTTTGTCCAATCCATAGACATACGAAAGGTCTTCCATGTTTTTAATCTTGTCCACATCAAGGTCTATCCATGTACAATCGTGACCTAATTTTTTCTCTACAAATAGCATACTCTCTCCTTTACCAAACTCCTTCTATTGTACCACAAATCTGCTAAAATAGCCGGCCTATTCAGTACGAGATAGATTGCTGACGACGGTAATATTACGATTGGGAACAAAGTGAAGGGCTTGATCGTCACCTCGCAGTTGCGTTGTACGGATTCCTACGCTAACGACCTTTCCAGAAACGGTAATCGGTCCATTTGTGAGAACGACTTCATCACCCACATCAAGCTGGCGTTCAAAAAGGATGAAGAAGCCATTAATGACATCGGATAGAAAGCCTTGCGCCCCCATACCAATGGCCACCCCAGCAATCCCCGCACCGGCAAGGAGGCTAGAAACTGGCAGTCCTAAAATAGACAGGATACAGTAGAGCAAGAAGAAATACAGAATGTAGTTAAAGACATTCTCCAGCAAACGCGAGATGGTTTTTTGTCTTCCTGCATCTCGATTGGAAAATTTAAGTGAGGGCTTGACAATCTTTCGTACAGTCGCATGAAGCATCTTTTTAGCTATATAAAATAGTAAAAACAAAATCAAAAGAGAAATCACCTTGGTCAAGAGATTCTCTAACATGGTTGTTAAATCAAGTTTATCAAAATAGCGTTGAAAAAAATCTTGCATATAAAACTCCTTTTTCCTATTATACCATAAAATCGTCCTTCTCTTTTCTTTCATAATTATTCAATTATTGTTCCTATTTTCAAAATATCACTTGCCTCTATAGCATATTTATACTATAATTATAAACAATACATTTTGAAGGAGACTGCTATGAAACGAATCATTAGAGCCTGGATCAAGGCAAGCCTCATCAAACGAATCCTTATTGGAATGATTTTTGGAGCGACATTGGGGTTGCTCTTCCCAAACCTTACAGGAATTGGTCTGCTTGGAGACCTCTTTGTAGGTGGACTGAAAGCCATCGCTCCTATTTTGGTTTTTGCCCTTGTTGCCAATGCCCTTTCCCAACATCAAAAGGGACAAAATACCAATATGAAGACGGTTATTTTCCTATATTTGCTTGGAACCTTTGCTGCTGCGTTGGTAGCTGTTCTAGCTAGTTTCTTACTGCCTGTACAAATCACTCTGACCAGTGCAAATACAGAAGTTGCTGCTCCTGACGGTTTCGGTCAAGTCCTCAGCAACCTCTTGCTCAAACTGGTGGACAATCCCTTGAATGCCATTGTTGAAGCCAACTATATCGGGATTCTCTCTTGGGCAGTCATCTTTGGCCTGGCTATGAGAGAGGCAAGTAAACACAGCAAAGAATTACTGAAAACCATGGCAGATGTCACCTCTAAAATCGTGGAATGGATTATCAACCTAGCTCCCTTTGGGATTTTAGGTTTGGTGTTTAAGACTATCTCTGACAAGGGCATTGCCAGTTTGGCTAACTACGGTGTCCTCCTAGGACTTTTGATTGCTACTATGGCCTTTGTCGCTCTCATCATCAACCCGCTCATCGCCTTTCTCTTTATGAGGAAAAACACCTATCCCCTTGTTTTGAAATGCCTACGTGTCAGTGGTATTACAGCCTTTTTCACTCGTAGCTCTGCTGCAAATATCCCTGTCAATATGAAACTCTGCCAAGACTTGGGACTGAATCCTGACACCTACTCTGTCTCCATCCCGCTTGGTTCGACTATCAATATGGCTGGCGCTGCTGTTACCATAAATATCCTGACCCTGGCTGCCGTCAACACACTCGGAATCTCGGTAGACTTTGGGACAGCATTTGTGCTCAGTGTCGTGGCTGCCATTTCTGCCTGCGGTGCCTCTGGAATCGCTGGGGGATCCCTCCTCCTCATTCCTGTAGCTTGTAGCCTCTTTGGGATTTCCAACGACTTGGCTATGCAGGTTGTCGGAGTCGGTTTTGTGATTGGGGTCGTTCAAGACTCCTGTGAAACAGCCCTGAACTCTTCAACAGATGTCCTCTTTACAGCGGTTGCCGAATATGCTACAAACCGAAAACTTCGCCCCTAGTCTCTGACTCCTCGTTAAACACTTGATTCTATTAGTTTAGGAAATTTTCATGTCCCTCACTCAACGTACGACAAAACTGATCTTAGCGACCTGTCTCGCTTGTTTTCTCGCTTATTTTTTAGATTTATCATCAGCAGTTTCAGCTGGCATTATCGCCCTCTTAAGCCTCTCCGACACGCGCAGAAGCACGCTGAAATTAGCACGTAACCGCCTCTTTTCTATGCTCCTAGCGCTCGCTATCGGTGTTCTAGCCTTTCAGCTGACGGGCTTTCACATTTGGAGTCTGGGCCTCTATCTGGCTCTCTATGTCCCTCTTTCTTACAAAATGGGCTGGGAAATCGGCATCACCCCTAGCAGTGTCTTGGTCGGTCATCTCTTGGTACAGGAATCTACTTCTCCAGCTCTCTTGCTCAATGAAGTGCTCCTCTTTCTCATCGGGACAAGCTTTGCTCTATTGGTCAACCTTTATATGCCCTCTCGTGAGAAAGCCATCCAAAGCTACCACCTTCAGGTCGAGGAAAAGTTAAAAGACATCCTGCTTCGCTTTAAATACTATCTGTCAAGAGGAGACGGGCGCAATCAAGCCCAACTCGTTGACCAATTAGACAACCTCCTCGATGAAGCCCTCAAACTGGTCTACCTGGATCACTCGGACCACCTCTTTCACCAGACGGACTATCACATCCACTACTTTGAGATGAGACAGCGACAAAGTCGTATCCTGCGAAATATGGCCCAGCAGATCAATACCTGTCATTTGGCCGCAAGTGAGAGTTTGATCTTGGCCCAGCTCTTTTCAAAGATTGCTGCCCAGCTAAGCCAGACCAATCCTGCTCATGACCTACTTGATGACATCGAACGCTATCTGCAAGTCTTCCGCAATCGGAGTCTCCCTAAAACACGTGAGGAGTTTGAAACCCGTGCCACCCTCCTGCAACTACTACGCGAAGCCGAAACCTTTATCCAGGTCAAGGTCGATTTTTACCAGAAATATGGAAACTAGAACGCAAAGAACCTCAGAGGACTTCCTCTGAGGTTCTTGTGTTTTGTATTTGGAAGGGAAGTTCTTCCTCTCGTACTATTCTCAATAAAGAAATAGCAACTCCTAGTCGTCCATCACACCACCTGTCAGCTGGTACATGAGGTAAATGTGTTCCAAGACTTTTACCTTATCCATGTGGTCTACATCTTTAAAGCCACCTAATGCTAGAAGTGGAACGAAACCAAAACATTGGTTATAAGACAAGGGACCATGTTTTAACACAGCCTGTCTATATAAATCCAGTTCAAATTTTTTTGTAATATATTCGTTATCTAAAAATCGAATAAATAAATCCATACCCTTACAAATAATATCCAAATCCTGAATATTATATTGGACAATTCCCACGTAGGCATTTTCTTCCCAAGTAATAATATCTCCAAATGCTGTTACAAACATAGGAAAAGCGACATCTCCTCTGAAATAACTATCTTGGAGAAGTTCAAGATAATCCTCTGGATTAATCACCTTCAAATAACCATCTAAAAAGGTTCCCAGACCATCCTCCTGCCAAATTTGAACCAACTCAGCTGGAACTTGATTTTTATATTTTTCAATAACATCTTTGGGCATATCTGCCACTTTGACAAAATCTTTTAACATCTATTAATCCTCTGTCGCATTCTTCATAAAAGCCTGTTTAAAGTCTTCGTACATCTCAAAAGCAATTTTCATGACATTTTCAAAGCCATCATAATTAGCAATCACTGGATCCATGATTCTATAGTCCGGAGAGATGAGTCTCCTAGAAAACTCCATCAGTGGAGTCCCTAGTATAACTTTGTTTTGAGAGTCCCTAACACTCCATATCAATTCAACTAATCCTTTAAAGATACTAATATGGAATCCAAAAGTATAACCATTTTCTTTAATCGGTTCAATATAAAAGAATTTTTCACGCCCATCAAATTTAGCTCTATATCCTAAATCTTCGAAAACATCAAATATCAACTCGCCTGTAATAATATTTAAGCGTTTTTCTTTAGGCGTTCTATCTAAGCTAAATTTATCTGAAAGCTCCTTATAGCGCTCCACAAAATTTATAGCTTGCAAAGCCTGTTCAACTCTGCAGTCTAATTTCATCTGTCTACTCCTTTGTAAATCTTAGTTCAACTCCGTATTCTTTAGCAATTTCCTTATATTTTCAATCACTTCTTGTGGCTTATCTGCCACTTTGACAAAGTTTTCTAACATTTTATCCTCCAATTCGCATTAACAGCAATACTCAAAAATCGCATTCTTCAAAATGTAATCAAGCTTATACTACTTTTGATTATGCTCTCTTTGAAAGACTTCCATAGCCTTGAACTGTTCTAGTTCTTTTTCATTAGCTGGTTGCTTGCCTAAATATTTATATTGGAAAAAGGATGTTCTAGCACTTGGTCCAAAGCCACTTTCGAGCCATGGGGCATAATCAAAGTCCACTGATAACTTATTATTTTCATCCAAATGAATCAAGCCTGCTGACCAATCGCTTAATCCGTTATCCATGAATACTTTTTTTAGTTCCTGAGCTTTCTTGAATAGTAAACGATATTCGTCAAAAAATTCCGATTTGGATATGCCAAATTCTTGAGGGATATAAAAGAAATAATGGTACTCTCCATTGTATTTAAAGAAGAAATAAATTTCTCCACTCAAAGTTCTATCCACTTCAAAATTGATATACAAATCATCCCACTCAACTGGAATCATATCGTTGGCTTGATGCACGATTTCGATAATTTTTTCATTAATCTGTTGTTCCATATTCCCCTCCAATTGATTCTATCATTATTCCACTGCAATCCTAGTATACCATAAACCCTATATCCCACTCCTTGATAAACTGCAAAAAGACCAGTTCGAGGGTAGTTAGAGCAAAAAAATTTTTGAACTAATAAAGTATAAGAGAAAAATTCAAATCCATAGAGTATTCATCGTAGCTACCAGCTCCTTTCGGAGAGCTACTCTATCAAATTGCGTATCTCATTTTTCATCAGATATGTAGTAGATTCCATCAATGACGGAATTCGCACATCAGCTGAAAGAAAGATCGGACATACAACGGATATTGATGAGTTTTAAAAAAAGCAGGTCTCTACTCCTGCTCCTGAAAAAAGATAAAAAATTTATTACACTACAGAAGGTCTCATAAAATCATAAACATCTATCTGATGCTCTTCAAACAATGCTTCTAACTTCTGCGCTCCTACTTCAGCTCCATGCTTTTCTATAAATTGAAGCTCAGCTTCTGTAATAGGGATAGCTTGTAGCCACGTAACATACTCTTCATCAAAATCGAAAGACTCCAGTTCCCACAAGAAAGGCTGAGTGAAAAATATATGATTTACTTTCGCATTTGGGTAGTAATTTCTAATTATATTTGGATAGACTGCACCAGGAGAGATACTATATTCTCCTCTCACGATATTAAAACCACAGTCTGCTATAATATTTGGAAAGTATTCCAGCTCTGCATCAGCTGCCCCAATGATTTCAACTCTTAAAGGCTTATCATTTATTCGACGATAAATGGTATATTCTGATAAACCGATTGTTGCTGCAGTTGTTAAATAATCGTCCGGACGGTTCTCTCCAATAAATATATCTAATTTGTTATCGTGATTTCTAAATGTATAGGCTTGAGGAACTCCCCCTACAGCTCTGGCTATTTCCTGTGCAATTTTAATTTTATCGTATTTCATTTGATTCTCCTCTTAATGTTTGGTCCAGCATGAGCTATGTTATCTTTCAGTTTCACTACACTCTTATGGAAATTCTCACAAAAGGCGTTAGAGTTTGATGATACCTCTGCCAGATTATCACCAAATTAACTGACTCTATAATCCCAGTATACCATAAACCCTATGGACTAGTGTTTGGAAAACAATAAAAGACCACCTCGAGGGTGGCCGTTTATCCATGAAACTAGTTCTCATTATATTTTTTCTGGAAGGATTCCATATCTACCGTTGGAAAATTATTTATCATATTTTACCTATCTTTTTAAGAGGCATATTCAAGAGCATCTGAAAGAAAACTTTCAAGTAAATCATCTAAAGAATTAAATTTTTCAACTACATCCGCAGATGGCATATCCAATTCTAAATATTCATCATTACTAGGATTATATACAAACCAACTAATATTGTTCTCTCCAATAAAAACAAACTGTTTATTTTCTTCGACTTCATGCCAAATTTTATTATACTCAAAGAAATCATAAATCTCTGAAGAACAACTATCCTCTGCTTTTAAACCATAAAGAACGCATCCATTAAAATCAAGACCATTTACTTTTGTTATAAATCGTGAATATTCTTGCACCATGAATGTCTTAACTTCGTTTGTTTCATTTTGACTAAGAAATTTAATTTTCTCTAAATCAATTGGAGAGTTTAGCTTTTCCCCATAACCAGATTCAATTCTATCTACTCTTCTTAAAAGTTCAAGCCACATTTATTTACCTCACTAATTATATATGTCCTTTCCAACAATTACCACAAAACTTCCTTACTATCCTTTATTTTCATTGTTCTACAAAATACTCTTTTGATAACTGGTAATAACTTTATTGTAAGATTTATTATCTTTAAAAATATGATTTCCATCACTTTCTCATATTCTCATAAATCTGTTTTTCCAACGCATCCTCCAATTTAGGTTCAAATGGGTCTTCTATCTTAGCGACTCTACAATCCTAGTATACCATAAACACTATGGACTAACGTTTGGAAAACAATAAAAGACCACCATGAAGGTAGTCCTTTGTTATCAATCGTCCATTTCATTATTTTACAAGTTCCTCAACTGGATGGCCGTAAAAATATTTCATACCTTCCGTCCAGTCTTTGTCTGACAAGCCATCAATATAACCAACCATCAAATCAATTTCATTTTTTGAAATAAGAGTATTGGTGTCTACTGGGACCTGCTTGCCTGTATAAATAGAAAGAAGGGAAGCCTGAAGATAAAGATGATATTTCTGTTCTTTTTGAGCAGCGATGTATAGAGCCGTCATAATTTCTTGTGTAAATAAACCAGGAAAAACCTGAAGAGTTTTGTAATAATAGCAATCTAAGTTCTTGTTCTTTATTACATCAAAATATAAACTTCCAACTTCTTCTAATCTTGCATTTTCCTCTATAATTGAACGATAGTTGAGAAAGCTATCCAAAGCATCTTGAATAGCGTACTCCACATCGGTTTCTGTATCTTCCCAATCCTCCCACAGAGTAAGAAGGTAAGGAACGACTTCATAGGACATTGTTTCCACAGCGCCAGCGACAAAAGTAAATACCGCAAATTCTGAAGCCGAACTTAAAAAATGAAAATTTTCAACCTTTTTTAAATCATCATGTGTACAAACTGGACAAAACAATCGAATACAAAGATTGAGCACGGCTTCATCTTTTGTCTGGTTCATCAAGTCAATCAGCAAGTTTTTTACTGTAAAATCTCCCTTTTTTAAGATTTCAGCAATCAGCAATACACATTCTCTCTCATCATTTACTGAAAGTAAGCCCCTTTTTAAATCTTCAAGCGCTACTGAACTAACGTGACCGAACGACATTCCTGGCATTAACAGTTTGTTTCCCATCCCCATTCTCCTTTTATCTCAATACTTTTTTGGAAATTTGTTACTTGCTTTCTGACCGATGCTAAGTTATCACCAAATTTACTGACTCTACAATCCCAGTATACCATAAAAGACCACCTCTAGGGTGGCCGTTTATCCATGAAACTAGTTCTCGTTATATTTTTGCTGGAAGGCTTCCATAGCCTTGAACAACTCAAGTTCTTTTTCATTAGCTGGTTGCTTGCCGAGGTATTTGTATTCAAAGAAATCCATTTGTTGGCCTGAGGTAAACCCACTCTCAAACCAGGGTGCGTAGTCAAATGTAGCAGTCAATTTTGTACCAATAATCTTTATAACACATGTTGTCCATAAAGCCTGCTCTTCATTTTTAAAGATTTCCCTCAATTCCCAAGCTAATTTGAAGGTGCGTCTTTCATTTTCTCTAAATTCTGAATTAGGCAACTCATACTTCTTGGGAATATAGAGATTATAGATATAGTCACTTTTTCCTTCTTCGTTGAAGAAATAGTAGACTTCTCCACCATCAAAAGTCAGGGTAATATTAATAAAAAGATTTTCCCAAGCTACAGGTATAGTCTTATGGACACTCTGAGCAATTTCCATTACTTTCTCATTAATCTGTTGTTCCATATGTTCCTCCGGTTGGGGTGTTCAAATTTTATCTGTATCTCTAGTATACCATAAAGAACAGAAACCAACTTACTCTTATAAAATTTGCTCAAATAGGGCAAAATTGCCTCAATAAAACAGTAAAATAGACCAATCATATCTCTAGGTATAGCAACTTTCTATCCTTTCCAACAAAAAACTCCACGAATCGAAAGCATTCGCGGACTTTTCTTACGACGTATTTAAGCAAAATGCCATACTAATTAATGGCCGTAATCTACGACACTAAGT
The DNA here is from genome assembly GCF_001813005.1 of Streptococcus sp. HMSC062H02. Taxonomy (GTDB): domain Bacteria; phylum Bacillota; class Bacilli; order Lactobacillales; family Streptococcaceae; genus Streptococcus; species Streptococcus oralis_S. Next base: position 123,964 of record NZ_KV811132.1, on the reverse strand, counting down.
TTTACAAATCGATTTCATTTGTAAAACGTGGTTACGACGGAAAAATCCACGAAGCTATAATATTCGTGGATTATTCCTAGTGAAGCGTTTAGGTAAGCCGATTTTACACTACGACACGGAGTTTGGCAAATCGATTCTATTTGCCAAACGTAGTTAGTAAGGCAGTTAGCTAGTTCGCCAAATAGCGACTAGCGTCCAACAATTAGGAACTTTAGTTCCAATTGTTGGTGCTGAGTTACATTTTTTCCTCCAACTCTACGTCTGGATACTTGTTCGCAAACCAGCGAAGGGCAAAGTCATTTTCAAAGAGAAAGACTGGTTGGTCAAAACGGTCTTTGGCCAAGATATTGCGGCTTGATGACATGCGCTCGTCTAGGTCCTCTGGCTTGATCCAGCGAACGGTCTTTTTACCCATTGGGCTCATGACCACTTCGGCATTGTACTCGCCTTCCATACGGTGCTTAAAGACTTCAAACTGGAGTTGACCAACAGCGCCTAGCATATACTCGCCTGTTTGGTAATTCTTATAAAGCTGAATGGCACCCTCTTGTACCAACTGCTCGATCCCCTTGTGGAAGGATTTTTGTTTCATGACGTTCTTAGCAGAAACTTTCATGAAAATCTCAGGAGTAAAGGTTGGCAGTGGTTCAAATTCAAACTTGTTTTTTCCAACTGTCAAAGTGTCTCCAACTTGATAAGTACCAGTATCGTAAACCCCGATAATATCACCTGCAACAGCATTGGTCACATTTTCACGACTTTCGGCCATAAACTGAGTGACATTAGATAGTTTGGCAGTCTTACCAGTACGAGGCAGATTGACACTCATTCCACGATCAAATTCACCTGATACGATACGAACAAAGGCAATACGGTCCCGGTGACGAGGGTCCATGTTGGCTTGGATTTTAAAGACAAATCCTGAGAAATCCTTGTCATAAGGATCCACAATTTCGCCATCTGTTTTCTTGTGGCCATGTGGTTCTGGAGCAAACTTAAGGAAGGTCTCAAGGAAGGTCTGCACCCCAAAGTTAGTGAGGGCTGAACCAAAGAAGACCGGAGTCAGTTCTCCTGCAAGAATAGCTTCTTCTGAAAATTCATTTCCTGCTTCTTGCAACAGTTCGATATCGTCCTTAACCTGAGCGTAGAAAGGATTGCTTCCAAAGAGCTTATCCCCTTCTTCCAGACTGGCAAAACGTTCATCCCCTTTATAGAGCTCCAAGCGTTGGTTATAGAGGTCATACAATCCTTCGAAGGCTTTCCCCATCCCGATTGGCCAGTTCATTGGATAACTCGCAATGCCAAGGACTTCTTCTAGTTCTTGCAAGAGGTCCAGTGGCTCACGACCGTCACGGTCCAGCTTGTTCATAAAGGTAAAGACTGGAATGCCACGGTGCTTCACAACCTCAAACAATTTCTTGGTTTGGGCCTCGATACCCTTGGCAGAGTCCACGACCATGACCGCAGCATCCACCGCCATCAAAGTACGATAGGTATCTTCTGAGAAGTCCTCGTGCCCTGGTGTGTCTAGGATATTGACGCGCTTGCCATCGTAGTCAAACTGCATAACAGATGAAGTGACCGAAATCCCACGTTGTTTCTCAATATCCATCCAGTCAGACTTGGCAAAAGTCCCTGTTTTCTTTCCTTTAACCGTACCAGCCTCACGAATCTCGCCTCCAAAATAGAGCAACTGCTCAGTAATAGTTGTTTTCCCGGCATCCGGGTGGGAGATGATGGCAAAGGTACGGCGTTTCTTAATTTCTTCTTGAATAGTCATAAGTTCTCTTTCTTTGATTTTCTATTTTTAGTTGTTTCAGTAGCTAAGAATGATGTTTACATTGGATTTTACCATTCCTTTCAACTCTCCATTATAGCGGATTTTGGGGAGTTTTTCAATTGCTCATCCGATGAAAAGGCGAGCTAGAGCACAGATTTCACCTGATTTCTCTTTTTCCACCGTTTCTTGAACAAGATATCAAAAAGAACCAGAGCCAGTGAGAGGATGACGGACACAAGAAGATACTTTAACCACAAGGGCGCATCTGGAATAAAAGGTGTCTTGTTTAACAAACCATAATTTCCACCCGTCACCTGATTAACCCCAACTAGAAAGAGATTGAGAATAAAGGTATAGGCTACAATCATATATTTCTTGAGCAAGGTCTTGTCATAGTGATTCATCAAGTAAATCAAGGAATTCACTAGAAGGGCATAGTGCCCAATCAAAAATGAAAAACTGGTGATATGGGGGAAATCATAGGGGTCAAAAACCGGGTAAACCAAAGCAAATATCGCTCCACTTGCTCCTAAGAGGGCAAAATATTGCTTGCTCCGCCATTTATCAGGCAAGAAAACCACCGCAAACATAGCCAAACGGCAATGGTAAAATGGAAGGCTATTAGAAAATGGAATCCCAAAGCCAACATACCAACTATATAGGGCTAGTAACTGGAGGATCTGAATCCCCTTAAACAAGCGGACAAATTTCGGATTTTTGTGATAAACAAGCGCTCCATAAATACAAAGCACTAAAGTAAGCATCATAATCCCATACCAAAAGAGGGAAATGGGAGGAGGAACCGTCTGAGATCTGGTGATAAATTGATGGAACATATTTCTATCCTAACTCTTATTTTTTCTATTCTCTAGTTTAACCATTATAGCGAATTAAAAGCGATTTTTCAATTTCTATTTCTTTTCAGTTTGGCTCCCTTATTTATAGGAAAATATGGTAAAATAGAACAGACTAAAAATCATCATTTCACGAAAGGATGCAAGATGAAAATTACGCAAGAAGAGGTAACGCACGTTGCCAATCTTTCAAAATTAAGATTCTCTGAAGAAGAAACTGCTGCTTTTGCGACCACCCTGTCTAAGATTGTAGATATGGTTGAGTTGCTGGGCGAAGTCGACACAACTGGTGTCGCACCTACTACGACCATGGCTGACCGTAAGACCGTACTCCGCCCTGATGTGGCTGAAGAAGGAACAGACCGTGACCGCTTGTTTAAAAACGTACCTGAAAAAGACAACTACTATATCAAGGTACCAGCTATCCTAGATGATGGAGGAGATGCCTAATGACTTTTAATAACAAAACTATTGAAGACTTGCACAATCTCCTTGTCTCTAAGGAGATTTCAGCAACTGAATTGACCCAAGCCACGCTTGAAGATATCAAGTCTCGCGAGACAGCTATTAACGCTTTTGTTACCATCGCTGAAGAACAAGCCCTTGCTCAAGCTAAGGCTATTGATGAAGCTGGAATTGACGCGGACAATGTCCTTTCAGGAATTCCACTGGCAGTTAAGGATAATATCTCTACAGACAGTATCCTCACAACTGCAGCCTCAAAAATGCTCTACAACTACGAGCCTATCTTTGATGCGACAGCCGTTGCCAATGCAAAAGCCAAGGGCATGATTGTTGTCGGAAAGACCAACATGGACGAGTTTGCCATGGGTGGTTCTGGTGAGACTTCTCATTACGGTGCCACTAAAAATGCTTGGGACCACAGCAAGGTTCCTGGTGGTTCATCAAGTGGTTCTGCTGCAGCTGTAGCGTCAGGGCAAGTCCGCTTGTCACTCGGTTCTGATACTGGTGGTTCCATCCGCCAACCTGCCGCCTTCAACGGGATTGTTGGTCTCAAACCAACCTACGGAACGGTTTCTCGTTTCGGTCTCATTGCCTTTGGTAGCTCTCTAGATCAAATCGGACCTTTTGCACCTACTGTTAAGGAAAATGCTCTCTTGCTCAACGCTATTGCCAGCGAAGATGTCAAAGATTCTACTTCTGCTCCTGTCCGCATTGCCGACTTTACTTCAAAAATTGGTCAAGACATCAAAGGAATGAAAATTGCTTTGCCTAAGGAATACCTTGGTGAAGGGATTGACCCAGAGGTTAAGGAAACCATTCTAAATGCAGCCAAACACTTTGAAAAACTTGGTGCTATCGTCGAAGAAGTCAGCCTTCCTCACTCTAAATACGGTGTTGCCGTTTACTACATTATCGCTTCATCAGAAGCCTCATCAAACTTGCAACGCTTTGACGGTATCCGTTACGGCTACCGCGCAGAAGATGCAAGCAACCTTGATGAAATCTATGTAAACAGCCGTAGCCAAGGTTTCGGTGAAGAGGTGAAACGCCGTATCATGCTTGGAACATTTAGCCTTTCATCAGGTTACTATGATGCCTATTACAAGAAGGCTGGTCAGGTCCGTACCCTCATCATTCAAGATTTCGAAAACGTCTTTGCGGATTACGACTTGATTTTGGGACCAACTGCTCCAAGCGTTGCCTATGACTTGGACTCCCTCAACCATGACCCCGTTGCCATGTACTTGGCTGACCTTTTGACCATCCCAGTCAACTTAGCTGGTCTTCCAGGAATTTCGATTCCTGCTGGATTTGCTCAAGGTCTACCAGTCGGTCTCCAATTGATCGGTCCTAAATACTCTGAGGAAACCATTTACCAAGCTGCTGCTGCCTTTGAAGCAACAACAGACTACCACAAACAACAACCCGTGATTTTTGGAGGTGACAACTAATGAACTTTGAAACAGTCATTGGACTTGAAGTCCACGTAGAGCTCAACACCAATTCAAAAATCTTCTCACCTACTTCTGCTCACTTTGGAAATGACCAAAATGCCAACACTAACGTGATTGACTGGTCTTTCCCAGGAGTACTTCCGGTTCTCAATAAAGGGGTTGTCGATGCTGGTATCAAGGCTGCTCTTGCCCTCAACATGGACATCCACAAAAAGATGCATTTTGACCGCAAGAACTACTTCTATCCTGATAATCCAAAAGCCTACCAAATTTCTCAATTTGATGAGCCAATCGGCTACAACGGCTGGATTGAAGTGGAGCTAGAAGACGGTACGACTAAGAAAATCGGTATCGAACGTGCTCACCTAGAGGAAGATGCTGGTAAAAACACCCACGGTACAGATGGTTACTCTTATGTTGACCTCAACCGCCAAGGGGTACCATTGATTGAGATTGTATCTGAGGCTGACATGCGCTCGCCAGAAGAAGCCTATGCTTATCTAACTGCCCTCAAGGAAGTCATCCAGTACGCTGGTATTTCTGACGTTAAGATGGAAGAAGGTTCGATGCGTGTGGATGCTAACATCTCCCTTCGCCCTTATGGTCAAGAAAAATTCGGTACCAAGACGGAGTTGAAAAACCTCAACTCCTTCTCAAATGTTCGCAAAGGTCTCGAATACGAAGTCCAACGCCAAGCTGAAATCCTTCGTTCAGGTGGTCAAATTCTCCAAGAAACACGCCGTTACGATGAAGCTAACAAGGCAACCATCCTCATGCGTGTCAAAGAAGGTGCTGCAGATTACCGCTACTTCCCAGAACCAGACCTACCACTTTTTGAAATCTCAGATGAGTGGATTGAGGAAATGCGTACTGAATTGCCAGAATTTCCAAAAGAACGCCGTGCGCGCTACATATCTGACCTTGGTTTGTCAGACTATGACGCTAGCCAGTTGACGGCAAACAAAGTCACTTCTGACTTCTTTGAGAAAGCTGTTGCCCTCGGTGGCGATGCCAAACAAGTCTCTAACTGGCTCCAAGGTGAAGTTGCTCAGTTCTTGAACGCTGAAGGCAAGACACTTGAACAAATCGAATTAACACCAGAAAACTTGGTAGAAATGATTGCCATCATCGAAGACGGTACTATCTCTTCCAAGATTGCCAAGAAAGTCTTTGTCCACCTAGCTAAAAACGGCGGTGGAGCGCGTGAATACGTGGAAAAAGCAGGTATGGTGCAAATCTCAGATCCTGATGTTTTGATTCCAATCATCCACCAAGTCTTTGCGGATAACGAAGCTGCCGTTGCCGACTTCAAATCAGGCAAACGCAACGCTGACAAGGCCTTCACAGGATTCCTTATGAAGGCAACTAAAGGCCAAGCCAACCCACAAGTTGCCCTTAAACTGCTTGCACAAGAGTTGGCGAAGTTGAAAGAAAGTGAGTAATTTACTCTTTATACACTTTTTTCTACTTTTAAGACGAGAATGAGACAAGGAGAATAAATGAACAAATTTTTACGATTGCTATTTGTCTTAGTCATCATCGCTATGTTAGGCGCTTCTATACTACAAATTTTCTTTCCATCGTACATGGGAAGCCACTCCGGGTACGGAATATCTGCTGGTTGGCAACGAGAAATTGGAATATGGAATTTAGCTGTATTGATTATTATTCTCGCTATCAATATTAAATACGATTGGTTCTATCTACGAATCGCACTTCTTGCTCTCATTATTGGCGGAATTGGAATAGGAACAAATCACTTACTCAATTATATGGAGTATCACTCTCCTGTAAATGCTATCGGTGCTTTTGAAAATTACTTGCTAGCAATAGGATGGATTGTGGGATGGCTCATCGAACGCCATTCCATAAAGAAGCTAAATGCTAGTAAATAACGCCTAGTATATATCAGATTATTTTTAAAGGTTATTAAATAGTTTAATAATCATTCGAATTCAGAATTCTACCTTTTCAATCATATAGTTAGGGGACACATGAAAAAGTTTTACGCTCTTTTAATGACCTGTTTATTACTTGTTTTTCTATCCGTGCCTCAAATCGTTGATGCGGGTGTCGGACATTCCAGAAGTGGAGGGAGCAGCCGCAGTAGCTCCAGAAGTAGTAGCCGCTCAAGTGGAGGTGGAAGTCGTTCTGGTGGCTCATCCTACCACTACTACCGCTCTGGATATGGATCATCCTCTGACAGTTCTGCTAGCTCTCCCTATCTAGGATTTATGTTCATATTAGTCGGAGGAATCATACTAGTTGTTATCGTCAAATCCTTGCAGAATAAGTCTGGAGATTCGAGTTCAACCTACACTAGTAATGATTCTCAAACGCTCCATCGTCGAGTTGAACATAACACACTGGCCATTAGTCGTGTGAAATATGGGGATCCAAACTTTGACGCGGAAGCCTTCACATCTTGGGTTAAGGAAGTCTACCTTAAATTGCAGGTTGCCTGGACTGAGAAAAATTGGAACTCTGTCCGCGCTTTGGAAAGTACCAGTCTCTACTCTCAACACAGTACCCAACTTGAGGACCATATTCGAGCTAAAACAACCAATGTTTTAGAGAAAGTTTGTATCGAAAATGTTCGCATCAAGAAGTTCATTGAAAATCCTGACGGAAACGACACCTTAGTGGTGATCCTGTCATCTACCTTGCGTGACTATGTCATTGACGATGAGACTCGCCGTGTTCTTGAAGGAGACCCTAAAAAAGATCTCTTCACCGTGTATCAATTGAACTTTATCCGTCAACACGGTAGCCAAACGCAAGCAGTCAATCCAGACGAAGTTGTGAGCGACCACTGTCCAAACTGTGGCGCCCCATTGAAAATCTCTGCAGTTAGCGAGTGCGACTACTGTGGTGCCAATCTCTCTCGCAGTCCAAACCAATGGGTACTCGATACCTATGATGTTGTGGATGAAGACGAGCTTTATAATTAGGAGGAATTATGGGATTTATACGTGCAGCCTTATCAGCAGGCTTAAATAGTTTTAATGATAGTAAATTCAAGGAAGCCATTGTCCTTCCAGATAATGTCTCTGGCGACGCCTTGGCCGTCAAAGGTCAATTACTCACAAAAGACCCAGATGGACGTTCTCGTCACAGCAATCAAAATACTGGACTTTTGTCAGATGGCAGTGTGGTTATCGTTCCTCAAGGTTATACCGCTGTTTTGGTAAACAACGGTACCTTCCTTGGTGAAGTCCTCGAAGCTGGTAGCCACGAATGGCAAGCTGGTGATAACGCCTGGCTCCTTGAAAAAGGTGGTTTAAAAGGCACTTGGGAAAACTTTAAAAACCGTTTCTCTTTCGGTGGACAAGTCATCACCCAACAGGAAATTATCTTTATCCGCATGCAACCCATCGCAGGTAATAAGTTCGGCACACAAAACGCGGTCGAATACTTCAGCGAACGTTACCAACAACTGCTTAACATCCGTTTCTATGGCTTGTTTGATGTAAAAATAGCAGACCCAGTCCTCTTCTACGTAAGTTCTGTTAGCCGTCAAATTACTGACGGACAGCCATTTACTCTCCAAGATGTAGCTCAAGGAACGCTCCGTCAAAATATCGCACCAAAAATCGCGATTGCCATTGCCAAATATACCAACGAAAACAAGGTTGATATCTATAGCCTCAATGCCAACCAAGACACCTTTAACGAACTCGCTAAACAAGAGGTCAACAAGGTTTGGACAGGTCTCTACGGGATTGAAGCAACCAACATCTTGCTTGAGGACCTCAGCTACGACCAAGAAAGTCTTGATATCGTTCGCAAGCTTGATAGCGAGCTGGTGGCAATGAAGTACAACACGATTGAAATCGAAGAACGCCGTGCTCGCAACGAAGCGCTTATTGCTGCAGCTGCAAACGAAGGGAATGGCAATGGGATGAACATGTTTATGGGCATGAATCTTGGCCAAACTCTCGGTGGTCAACTAAGCCAACAAGTTCAAAATCAAGCACCGGCTCAAAACACTGGGCAAACTGCCAGCAAGAATTTTTACATCGAAGTCGATGGAAAATACGTTCTCGTTACTAAAGACGAAGATGGAAATATCGTACCAGTCAACTAATTAAGCTCCTTCTGACATTTGAGTAATGTTGTCTTTTATGGTACAATAAAGAGTAAATTATTTATTAAAGAGGTAAAAACATGATTGAAGCAAGTAAATTAAAGGCTGGTATGACCTTTGAAACAGCTGACGGAAAATTGATCCGCGTTTTGGAAGCTAGCCACCACAAACCAGGTAAAGGAAACACAATCATGCGTATGAAATTACGTGATGTCCGTACTGGTTCTACATTTGACACAAGCTACCGTCCAGAGGAAAAATTTGAACAAGCTATCATCGAGACTGTCCCAGCTCAATACTTGTACAAAATGGATGACACAGCCTACTTCATGAATACAGAAACTTACGACCAATACGAAATCCCTGTAGTCAACGTTGAAAACGAATTGCTTTACATCCTTGAAAACTCAGATGTGAAGATCCAATTCTACGGAACTGAAGTGATTGGTGTCACCGTTCCTACTACTGTTGAATTGACAGTTGCAGAAACTCAACCATCTATCAAAGGTGCTACTGTTACAGGTTCTGGTAAACCAGCAACGATGGAAACTGGACTTGTCGTAAACGTTCCAGACTTCATCGAAGCAGGACAAAAACTCGTTATCAACACTGCTGAAGGAACTTACGTTTCTCGTGCCTAATCTCTAGAAAGAGGTCATTCTATGGGAATTGAAGAACAACTTGGCGAAATCGTTATCGCCCCACGTGTACTTGAAAAAATCATTGCTATTGCTACTGCAAAAGTAAAGGGTGTTCACTCTTTTTCAAACAAATCAGTATCTGACACCCTTTCAAAGCTTTCTCTCGGCCGTGGTGTTTATCTAAAAAACGTGGACGAAGAACTCACAGCATATATCTATCTCTACCTTGAGTACGGAGTAAAAGTTCCTAAGGTAGCGGTTGCGATCCAGAAAGCTGTTAAAGATGCAGTCCGCAATATGGCTGATGTTGAACTCGCTGCTATCAATATCCACGTTGCAGGTATCGTTCCAGATAAAACACCAAAACCAGAATTGAAAGATCTATTTGACGAGGACTTCCTCAATGACTAGTCCACTATTAGAATCTAGACGCCAACTCCGTAAATGCGCTTTTCAAGCTCTTATGAGCCTTGAATTCGGTACGGACGTCGAAACTGCTTGTCGTTTCGCCTATACTCATGATCGTGAAGATACGGATGTGCAACTTCCAGCCTTTTTGACAGAGCTAGTTTCTGGTGTTCAAGCTAAAAAGGAAGAACTAGACAATCAAATCACTCAGCATTTAAAAGCAGGTTGGACCATCGAGCGTTTAACTCTCGTGGAGAGAAACCTCCTTCGCTTGGGAGTCTTTGAAATCACTTCATTTGACACCCCACAGCTGGTTGCGGTTAATGAAGCTATCGAGCTTGCAAAGGACTTCTCAGATCAAAAATCTGCCCGTTTTATCAACGGACTGCTCAGCCAGTTTGTAACAGAAGAACAGTAAATAGAAAAAGTGTTTGACAATTATCAAACACTTTTTTCTTTGCCTACCACTATCTAAAAAAATGATAATAGACATAATTATAAACAAAAATCCAGATGGGTTTTGCATAAATGAGAAAGTTGAAAAAACTATGGCACAGGATGGTAATTTTTAGGTTCTTTGTCCAACGGTAGACAAGGGCATAGAAGAGACCGCCTAAACTATAAATAATCAAACTGATAGGATCTCGGTGAGTTAGGATTAAATGACTAAGTCCAAAGATAAGAGCAGATAGGATAACATCCAGATAGTACTTGGACTGGGGAAAGAAGGTATTCATAAAGTACCCTCTATGAATCAGTTCCTCTAATATAGGTCCGACGACTACTGTTAAACTAAAACTGAGAACAGTTGATAGAAAAGTTGGTTGCCCATTGGAGTATAGAATCGAAAGAAGGTCTTGAAAGATATACTTGTTATCAATTAGGTGATGAAACTGTAACTGAAAAGCATCCACCAATTGACGATCAAAATAAGTAGCCACTAGACCAACTACAAGGTAAAAGAATCTTGACTTCTTTGAACCCTTTTTTTCAAAAATATCGAACATCTCTTTCTTTTTGAGCCAGTAGATAAATAATAGCAAAAGAGCTATTACTTCAACTGTTAAAAAGATAGAATAGCCATCTATTCCCCATCCTAAAAACTTAGTTAGATGCATAATCCCTAACTCTGGTAGATAAACCGATAGAAATACCAGAAATATATATACCCCTAAATGCCCTAATTTTTTCATACTTACCCCTTTAAATTATTAGAATATTAAGGTATAATTCCGTTACCATAACCAGTCATTCTAGTACGTATTGTACTCGAATCAGTTGCAATGCTGTAAGCATAAGGCCAACTCCAATAATAATCATCAACCAACCAAATCATGCCACCACCTGAAACTTGTTCTAAGTCCTCCATTGAAAGAACTGTGAATGTTTCTGTACCTGTCATATCAAGTAGCTCCTTAAAATAAATTTTTGTAAGCTTACATCTACAGTATACATCTTTTTTGTCTATTTTATAGTCCATCTCCTCAACTGTCAATTTTTCACCCTAAATGGTAGCTTTACTCATTGAGAAATAAGAAATTGATAAAAGAGATTTCTCTATCTTCCCATTAAATTAGAAAAAGTGTTTGACAAATATCAAACACTTTTTTCTTTGTCTCCTACTATCTAAAAATCAAATAATAGATATAGAATAAGATCGACGGAGCATAGGGAATTGCATTATAGAAACTATGACAAACAATGGTAAACCGAAGACTACCCGTAACTCGATAAACAACTGCAAATAGAAGACCAAGAATACTATAAATGATGAGACTGATGGGATCACGATGGGATAGAACCAAGTGACTGAGCCCAAAGATGAAAGAAGACAAGATCACATCCAAATAAAACTCCGACTTCGGAAAGAAGGTATTCATAAAATAACCTCTATAGATTGTCTCCTCAACAACAGGTACAATAGAAATGTTAAAGATTAAAAATATAAGACTTGATAGAGTCGTTTCTCTTCCGTTTGAGTAAAGTTCCGAAAGAAGGTCTTGGAAAATAAAGCTATGGTCAATCAATCGAATATTCTGCATTCTAAATCCATTTAAAAAAGAATAGATAAGAAAACAAGCCACTAAGAAAGCGAGATAAGACCAGCGCCAACTCTTTTTCTCGAAGATAAAGAGCATCTTCTTCTTTTTCAACCACAAAACGAATAAAAAGAAAATAAGCAACACTTCTCCAACTAGGAAGATTATATAGCTGTCCATTCCTAAACCGAAGGTCCTAGCTAGAGTTATAGCTCCTAATGGCGTTAAATAAATGTACAGGAACATTAAAACCATACAGATTCCTAAATGTATTGTCTTTTTCATTCTTTCGCTCTCCTAATGATAAACTCTCTATTAGGGCAATATAGAGGATATACTATTGATTGTTTTTTTTATTTATCTAGAGTATTCATGTTTATCCATGCTCTATTATCAAAATAGCTAGAACAAAATGTTCTAGCTTTTAAATTTTCTTAGTATTTTCTAAAGCGTTGGTAACGTTCTTCGATAAGTTGTTCGAGTGGTAGTTCTTGCAACCTATCTAGTTCTGCACGCAATTCATTTTTAACGCAACCTAGCAGTTCCTTACTGGAGAGACCTGCTTCTGAGATTACCTTGTCTACGATTCCCATTTCTAGAAGTTCGTGAGAAGTGATTTTCATCAACTCCGCCGCTTCCATAGCACGACTTCCATCCTTCCAAAGGATAGAGGCAAATCCTTCCGGGCTAAGTACGGCGTAGATTGAGTTTTCTAACATCCAGACACGGTTAGCTACGGCTAGAGCTAGGGCCCCACCAGATCCTCCTTCACCGATAATAATCGCGATGATTGGAACCTTGAGGTCACTCATTTCCATCAGGTTTCGGGCAATTGCTTCACCTTGTCCACGTTCCTCAGCTCCAACACCTGGGTAAGCACCCGCCGTATTGATAAAAGTCACAACTGGACGGCCAAACTTTTCTGCTTGTTTCATCAGGCGAAGAGCCTTACGATAGCCTTCTGGATGAGGTTGCCCGAAATTCCGTTTGAGGTTGTCATGAAGACTTTTTCCCTTTTGGATACCAAGGACAGTTACTGCTTGGTCACCTAACCAGCCAATTCCACCGATAACAGCACCATCATCACGGAAAGAGCGATCTCCATGCAATTCGATAAACTCATCAAAGATTCCATTGGCAAAATCAAGTGCAGTCAAGCGACTCTGCTCGCGTGCCTCTCTGACTATTTTTGCAATATTCATCCGCGACTTCCTCCATGCAATCTTACTAATTTAGCAATTGTTTCAGGCAATTCTCTCCGTTTGACAATTGCATCAACAAAACCATGTTCAAGCAAAAATTCTGCCTTTTGGAAGTCATCCGGCAAGGTCTCACGAACTGTATTTTCGATAACACGACGCCCAGCAAAACCAACTAAACTTTGGGGTTCCGCTAGGATAATATCACCTTCCATAGCAAAAGAAGCGGTCACTCCACCTGTTGTCGGATCGGTTAAAATAGTGAGGTAAAAAAGTCCTGCCTTGGAATGACGTTGAACTGCCGCAGAAATTTTAGCCATCTGCATCAGGCTCATGATTCCTTCTTGCATACGGGCTCCACCAGAAGCTGTGAAGAGAACGACTGGCAAGTTTTCTACCGTTGCATACTCAAACAAGCGCGTGATTTTTTCACCCACAACGGTTCCCATAGAAGCCATGATAAAGTTTGAATCCATGATCCCAAGGGCAACTTTTTGTCCCTTGATGCTAGCTGTACCAGTTAGTACGGCTTCATCCAAACCTGTCTTTTCACGCATAGTAGCCAGTTTTTTCTGGTAGCCAGGAAAGTTTAATGGATCTTGAGTTTCAATACCTGTAAACATCTCCACAAAGCTACCAGAATCAATCGTCAAATCCAAGCGTTCCTGAGCTGAAATACGGAAAGTATAGCTACAATGGGGACAAATTCGTTCGCTCCCAAGATCCTTTTGGTAAATGGTGTGTTTACAACCAGGACACTGGGAAAAGAGTTCATCCGGAACCTCAGGCTTGGCTTGTGGTTTCTGCCTTACGGAACGGTTAGGATTGATCCGAATATACTTATCCTTTTTACTAAATAGAGCCATAACTCCCCCTTTTAGTTCTCATACTGTTTGAAAGTCTATTCTTTTTCTTGGTATTTTGGCAAGAAAGTTTCCATCAAGAAGGAAGTATCGTAGTCACCAGCGATAACTCGGCGGTCTGAAATCAGATCCAACTGGAAGTCTGCATTGGTTTGCACTCCTTCAATATCAAGTTCATAAAGTGCCCGTTGCATCTTCATAAGAGCATCAAAGCGATTCTCCCCATGAACAATGATTTTGGCAATCATACTATCATAGTAAGGGGGAATGGTATAACCTGGATAAACTGCTGAATCCACGCGCAAGCCAACTCCACCACTTGGTAGATAGAGATTGGTAATTTTCCCTGGGCTTGGAGCAAAGTTAAATGCTGGATTTTCCGCATTGATCCGGCACTCGATAGCGTGACCTCGTAGGACAATATCTTCTTGTTTGAAAGGTAAAGGTTGCCCGGCAGCAATGCGAATCTGTTCCTTCACAATATCAACACCTGAAACAAACTCTGTGACTGGATGTTCAACTTGCACTCGAGTATTCATTTCCATGAAGTAGAAATTGCCACTCGCTTCATCGAGTAGAAATTCAATCGTCCCTGCATTTTCATAGCCTACAGACTCTGCTGCACGAACGGCTGCAGCACCAATTTCATGACGAAGGGTTTTGCCAATCGCAATGGATGGGCTTTCTTCTAAGACCTTTTGGTTATTCCGTTGGAGTGAACAATCCCGTTCACCAAGATGGACAACATGACCCTCTTGGTCCGCAAGAATCTGAACTTCGATATGGCGAGCTGGATAAATCACACGCTCAAGATACATAGCGCCATTTCCAAAATTGGCCTTGGCTTCACTGGATGCTGTTTCAAAGGCTGCGACCAAGTCTTCTGCCTTTTCAACCTTACGAATTCCCTTTCCACCACCACCTGCCGATGCCTTAAGCATGACTGGATAGCCAATTTTTTCTGCAACTGCAAGGGCCTCTTCAGCCGTGTGAACTTCACCATCAGATCCTGGGATAACTGGAACCCCAGCCTTGATCATTTGCTCACGCGCATTGATCTTATCTCCCATGGTATCCATTACAGCGCCAGAAGGGCCAATAAACTTAATCCCCACTTCATCACACATAGTGGCAAACTTGGAGTTTTCGCTAAGAAAACCAAAGCCTGGATGGATGGCTTCTGCTTCTGTCAAGACCGCAGCAGACAAAATTGCATTGATATTGAGATAAGACTCTGTTGCCTTACCAGGTCCGATACAGATAGCTTCATCCGCTAGGAGTGTGTGAAGAGCTTCCTTATCAGCAGTTGAATAAACTGCCACGGTTGCAATGCCCAATTCACGCGCAGCTCGAATAATGCGAACCGCAATCTCACCACGGTTGGCAATCAAAATTTTACGAAACATGGAGATCCTCCTTAGTTTCCAATTGCAAAGGTAAGAGTACCACTCGCTGCAAGCTTACCATCTACTTCAGCCTTTGCTTCAACCACGGCAATCGTACCACGACGTTTGACAAAAGTAGCCGTCATGACTAATTGATCACCTGGTACAACTTGCTTCTTGAACTTAACCTTGTCCATGCCAGCATAGAAGACCAGTTTCCCTTTATTTTCAGGTTTGGACAATTCCAAGACACCAGCAGTCTGAGCCAAGGCCTCCATGATAAGAACACCTGGCATGACTGGGTATTGAGGAAAATGACCATTAAAGAAAGGTTCGTTGATGGTGACATTTTTAATGGCAACAATGGTATCCTCGCTCACTTCCAAGACACGATCCACTAGGAGCATGGGGTAGCGATGGGGTAGAGCTTCTTTGATTCCTTGAATATCGATCATTTGATGCGTACCAATCCTTTACCGAACTCAACCATTTCTTCATTTGAAACGAGAATTTCTGTCACCACACCATCCTTAGGTGCAGGGATTTCATTCATGACTTTCATGGCTTCAATGATCACCAAAGTCTGACCTTTTTTAACACTGTCTCCAACTGTGACAAAGGCAGGTTTATCTGGTCCAGCGGCCAAGTAAGCCACCCCTACAAGTGGGCTCTCAACGACATCACCCTCCGGAGCAACCGTCGTTTCAGCTGGTGCTGGAGCTTCTTCCACTGCACTCTCTACTGGAGTTGAAGGGGCCGAAACTACTGGACTAGGAGCCACTGCAGCTGGCGCTGGAGCAACTTGAGCTGGTGCTTCAGAAACCATTCTTGCTTCATTCTTACTGAACTGCAATTCGTCCGTTCCATTTTTATAAGAAAATTCTCTCAAACTTGATTGGTCAAATTGAGCCATCAAGTCCTTGATCTCATTTAAATTCATAATTATTTATTCTCCCAACGTTTGAAAGCAAGAACCGCATTGTGTCCACCAAAACCAAAAGTGTTTGAAATAGCATAAGGGATTTCTTGCTCCAATCCTTGTCCATAAACGACATTCGCTTCGATATAGTCTGACAACTCACTTGTTCCAGCTGTCATTGGTACATAGTTATGACGCATGGCTTCAATGGTAGCGATGGCTTCTACTGCCCCTGCAGCACCAAGCAAGTGTCCTGTAAAGGACTTGGTTGAAGATACAGGTACTTCTTTACCAAGGACAGCTACAATCGCACCACTTTCTCCTTTTTCATTAGCAGGAGTTGAAGTTCCGTGGGCATTGACGTAAGCCACTTGCTCTGGAGAAATTTCTGCTTCTTCCAAAGCCAACTTCATAGCCTTAATCGCACCTTGACCTTCTGGATGAGGTGAAGTCATATGGTAAGCATCACAGGTATTACCATAACCAACTACTTCAGCCAAGATAGTTGCACCACGTTTTTCAGCATGTTCAAGACTTTCAAGAACCAGCATTCCAGAACCTTCTCCCATGACAAAACCGTTACGGTCTTTGTCAAATGGAATAGAAGCACGAGCTGGATCTTCTGTAGTTGATAGGGCTGTCAAAGCTTGGAATCCAGCAATGGCAAAAGGAGTGATAGATGATTCTGATCCACCAACTAACATGACATCTTGGAAACCAAACTTGATAGAACGGAAGGCATCCCCAATGGCATCGTTTGATGAGGCACAGGCTGTATTGATTGATTTACAGATACCGTTTGCTCCGAAACGCATAGCAACATTTCCTGAAGCCATATTTGGCAAGGCTTTTGGAAGTGTCATTGGTTTAACGCGTTTTGGACCTTTGTCATGAAGACGGATAACCTGATCTTCGATTTCTTTAATTCCCCCAATACCAGAAGCCACGATGACACCAAAGCGATCTTTATCAATTGCTTCTACATCAAGATTTGCATTTGTCACCGCTTCTTGAGCCGCATACAAGGCATACAAAGAATAGTTGTCAAAACGGTTGGTATCTTTTTTGACAAAGTATTTATCAAATGGGAAATCTTGAACTTCTGCTGCATTGTGCACAGCAAATTCGCTGTGGTCAAATTTAGTGATTTCTCCAATTCCAATCTTACCAGTTTGCAAACTGTTCCAAAATTCTTCTGGAGTATTTCCAATCGGAGAGGTCAATCCGTAACCTGTTACTACAACTCGATTTAGTTTCATCTGTCTTACCTATATCTTTCCTTATTTTTTACATGCTAAGTCCGCCATCAACAGCGAGAACTTGTCCAGTTAAATAATCCTGTCCAGCCAGGAACACTGTAGCATCTGCGATATGTTCTGCTTGACCAAACTGTTTCATTGGGATTTGGGCCAATGTCGCTTCCTTGACCTTATCAGACAAAACAGCTGTCATATCTGACTCGATCATTCCTGGTGCAAGAGCATTTACGCGCACATTACGATTGGCAACTTCACGTGCTACTGACTTGGTAAACCCAATCAAACCTGCTTTAGAAGCTGCATAGTTGGCTTGTCCGATATTTCCCATCAAACCGACCACACTGGACATGTTGATGATCGCACCTTCACGTGCCTTGATCATCTGTTTCAAGACTACTTGCGTCATGTTAAAGGCACCTGTCAAGTTGATCTTAATCACTTTTTCAAAGTCTTCCTCGGTCATCTTAAGCATGAGAGTATCCTGAGTAATCCCAGCATTGTTGACCAAGACATCAACAGAACCGAGTTCTGTAACCGCTTGATCTACCATACGCTTGGCATCTGCAAAGTCTGAAACATCACCTGAAATCGGTACTACTTTGACGCCGTAGTTTGAAAACTCAGCCAGCAATTCTTCTGAGATTGCTCCTCGACTATTCAAAACTACATTAGCGCCTAGTTGGGCAAATTTGTGAGCAATGGCAAGTCCGATACCACGACTTGAACCTGTTACAAAGACATTTTTGTTTGTAAGTTGCATTCTATTTCTCCTGTTTCCTGTTGTATTTTGTGGGAGAATGGATCATTAGTTTCCTAACAAAGCATCCAAGCTTGTTTGGTCTTCAACGTTAGCTAGCTGAGCTGTTTTATCGATTTTTTTGACAAAGCCTGATAGGACCTTCCCCGGACCAATTTCAATAAAGTTGGTTACCCCAGCATCCTGCATCACAGCAATACTTTCATAAAAACGAACAGGTTCTTTGACCTGACGCGTCAAAAGCTCTTGGATTCGATCTTTTTCCATAACAGCAGCTTCCGTATTGCCGACTAGTGGGCAAGTAAAGTCAGAGAAACTCACTCCTTCAAGAGCTCCAGCTAGTTGCTGACTGGCTGGCTCAAGAAGAGCTGTATGGAAAGGACCAGATACATTTAAAGGAATCAATCGTTTTGCTCCTGCTTTCTGCAAGAGTTCAACTGCGCGGTCAACCGCAGCCACCTCACCACCGATAACGATTTGGCTTGGGGTGTTGTAGTTAGCTGGAGTCACTACTCCAACTTTAGAGGCTGTTTCACAAGCTTCCTCAATCACTTCAACTGGAGTATTAAGAACGGCTACCATCTTTCCAGATCCTGCAGGTGCAGCCTCTTCCATATAAGCACCACGCTTAGCAACCAAGGCAACTGCCTCTTCGAAGTCCAAAGCACCACTTGCTACAAGAGCAGAATATTCTCCGAGGGACAATCCTGCTACCATATCTGGCTGATAGCCCTTTTCTTTCAATAGTCGGTAAATAGCAACCGAAGTCGCTAAAATAGCTGGTTGCGTATAGCGAGTCTGGTTTAACTTGGTTTCTTCCTTATCAATCAAGTCACGAAGGTCATAACCCAAAACCTGACTGGCTTGGTCAATTGTTTCCTTGACGATAGGGTAGCGATCATAGAGATCACGCCCCATTCCTAGATACTGAGCTCCTTGACCCGCAAATAGAAAGGCTGTTTTAGTCATTTCTTACAACTCCTGCCCAACGAGAGGCTTCTTCTTGAATTTTTTTGGCTGCACCATAGTATAGATCTTTTAGGATTTCTTCGACAGTTTCCTCTTTAGAAACCAAACCAGCAATCTGACCTGCCATGACAGATCCACCTTCTACATCTCCATGAACAACGGCTTTAGCAAGAGCACCAGCTCCCATTTGCTCAAAGATTTCTAAATCTGGATCTTCTTGTTTAAAGGCATCCTTTTCAGCCTGTTCAAAGTCACGTGTCAACTGATTTTTAATGGCGCGAACAGCATGTCCAAAATGTTGAGCTGAAATAGTCGTATCGATATCACGCGCTTTTAAGATTTTTTCCTTGTATTTTGGATGGGCGTTAGATTCCTTGGCTACTACGAAACGCGTACCAACTTGAACGGCCTCAGCACCAAGCATAAAGCCTGCAGCGACACCTTCACCGTCGGCAATTCCTCCAGCTGCGATAACCGGAATTGAAACAGCTGCAGCAACTTGGCGAACCAAGGTCATCGTTGTTAATTTACCAATATGTCCACCGGCTTCCATTCCCTCTGCAATAACTGCATCTGCACCAATTTTTTCCATACGTTTTGCCAAAGCAACACTTGGAACAACAGGAATAACTGTAATTCCTGCATCATGGAAACGAGTCATGTATTTACTTGGATTTCCTGCACCAGTTGTAACCACCTTGACCCCTTCTTCAATCACGAGATCAACGATATCTTCTACAAAAGGTGACAAGAGCATGATGTTGACACCGAAAGGTTTGTCCGTAAGTGATTTGATTTTATCGATATTAGCCTTTACGACCTCTTTAGGTGCATTCCCACCACCGATGATCCCTAGACCACCAGCTTTTGATACTGCACCAGCCAAGTCACCATCCGCAACCCAGGCCATTCCTCCTTGAAAAATAGGATAATCAATGTTCAATAATTCTGTAATACGTGTTTTCATAGTGCCTCCATCATTCCTTGCTTACGTAATAGTTCGATGAGTTTATCATTTGAGTTTCAAACTATTACCTAAACAAGAGGGAGTGGGTTTCCCCTACTCCTTCTAGTAATATGTTAATTATTTTGTTTGCTCTTCAACGTAGGCAACCAAGTCACCAACTGTTTTCAAGTTATCTTCTGCTTCGATTTGGATATCGAAAGCATCTTCGATTTCAGAGATTACTTGGAACAAGTCCAATGAATCTGCATCCAAATCATCAAAAGTAGATTCAAGTGTTACTTCTGATGCGTCTTTCCCAAGTTCTTCAACGATAATTTCTTGTACTTTTTCAAATACTGCCATGATAGGACTCCTTTAAAATATAAAAAATTTATAACTATGTGTTTACCACATGATTACCTAGATTGTAAGAATGAGTGTGCCCCATGTCAAACCTCCACCGAAGCCTGATAGGAGAATCGTCTGGCTACCATCTAAACGAATCATGCCATTCTCCACACACTCTGAGAGCAAAATCGGGATACTTGCTGCACTGGTATTCCCATACTCCATCATATTGGCTGGAAGTTTGTCTCGGTCAACACCGATCTTCTTAGCCATCTTATCCAAAATGCGGATATTTGCCTGATGAAGCAAGAGATAATCCAATTCCGATGCTGCGATTGGACCATTTTCAATGGTTTCTTTGATTGATCTAGCAACATCACGATTTGCAAAATCAAAAACTGCTCGTCCATCCATCTTCAAAAAAGCAGGAACTGCTTCTTGATCTGAGAAAGGAGAAGCCAAAGCCGTTTGACCATAGGTCAAACACTCGCTCCGAGAGCCATCTGTATAGAGACTTTCCACAAGGAAGTGACGTATTTCGCTCGCTTCCAAGAGAACCCCTCCAGCACCATCCCCAAAGAGAACAGCTGTCGAACGATCTGACCAATCAACTGCCTTGGATAAGGTCTCAGCCCCTATAACAATCCCTTTTTTGAACTGTCCAGAACTTAAAAACTTTTCTGCAGTTGAGAGAGCGAATACAAAGCCACTGCAAGCTGCTGTCAAATCAAAGGCGAAAGCTCTATGCGCTCCGATATTTGCCTGAACTCGAGCTGCTGTGGAAGGCATCATCGAGTCTGGAGTAATCGTCGCTACAATGATAAAATCAATCTGATCCGCTGTTAAGCTCCCTTTAGCCAACAAGCTCTTAGCTACTTCTGTCGCCAAGTCACTTGTAGACTCTGTTTTGGAAATATGTCTCTGTTTAATTCCTGTCCGACTTGAAATCCACTCATCGCTTGTGTCCATGATTTGGGCTAAGTCATGATTAGTGACCACTTGCTCTGGAACATAATGAGCAACCTGGCTTATTTTTGCAAAAGCCATTATTTCAAATCCTCCAAAAATTGATAAAGGTTCGTTAAGCCTCTGCCCATGACTTCTTTTTCCTCCGGGCTCATGCCATCGATGATTTTTTCGACCATAGCCTTGTGGAACCGTTTATGAAGACGGTGAACCAAACGACCTTTCTTTGTCAAATGCAGATAGACCACTCGACGGTCTTGGTCAGAACGAATACGCTCAATATAACCTTTTCTCTCCAGGTTATTCAAACTCGTCGTCACTGTCCCAAGAGTTACCATCAGTTCTTTTGAAACCTTACTTGGCGTTGCCTCCGGGAACTTCCCAATCACATCGATCGTGTGCATTTCTTTGATGGAGATGTCTTTGAATCGACTACCTCGTAAGCTAACCTCCTCAATCACAAGGACGTTATTAAAAATAGATGTTAGATAATCATTTACTTGTTGGTAGTCCAAATCGTTTCCCTCCCCCTCAAAAAGCTTTTACAATCAAAACATTTGATAAAAGAAGTATAACAAACTTCAAAAAATTGTGCAAGTATTTTTTCACATTCCTGTAAATTTCGGTCTTCTTCTTTCAGAATGTGCACGAACCCCTTCTTTAAAATCTTCAGTTAAAGATAACGATTCTTGTAATTTCAATTCTAATTCAGCATAATTCTGCCAATCCTTAAATTGACTTTCCCAAACTAACTTTTTAATCGCTGCGTATGAGTTTGCTGAACCTCTTCTTAATTTTTTCAGAACTTGTTCTCTTGTTTTTTCTAATTTGTCAACTTCACAAACACGGTATACCACGCCCCATTCTAGCGCTTTTTCAGCAGTTAAGGCTTCACCTGTCATAGCAAGTTGTGCAGCCCGTGTTACCCCAATACTACGACTCAAGAGATGAATCCCACCAGCGTCTGGCGCCAAGCCCACTCCGACAAAGGCTTGGATAAATTTTGCCTTGTCAGTCGCCAAACAGAAATCAACTGCTACTGCCATATTTGCTGCAGCACCAGCGACCGCTCCATCTACCTCCATCAAAACAGGTTTAGGAATTTGCTTGATTTTAAAAGAAATTGTATTGACTAATTCTGCAATCTTATTCAAAGAAGGGATATCATCTTCATCTACTGCTCGCTTCATCTCAACCAAGTCTCCCCCAACTGAAAAGACCTTCCCATTCGCATTAATCAAGATGAACTGCACAGCTTGATCCTGATCCGCTAGGGTCAAAGCTTCTAAAATTTCCTCACACATTGGGATATGAAAACCATTTGCCACTTCGGGACGATTCAAAGTAATGATAGCCAGATCATCTACGATCTGATATAAGATATGATTCATAGCTTCTCCTTTTCTTTTATAAGGCAATGAAATTGTTTTATCATCAAAGTATACCTTTTTTTGGATAAAGAGGCAAGGAAAAACTAAAGGAAAGTGTCTCAGCTGATTATTTACCCATCATTTATGAGTGTGAGTAAAATTTGACACTCTTACTTTTAAATCGTTATCGCTTTTCAGAATAAGTTAGTGTTTTCTTCTATTATAATAGGAAGTTATTTTCGTCATTGAAAAATGCCCCTCTTTCTGCTATAATCGTATAAAACACTTACTTGAGGAGTCCTTATGAAGGTTGTAAAATTTGGTGGAAGCTCGCTTGCCTCTGCTGGTCAGTTAGAAAAAGTCTTAAACATCGTTAAAAGTGATAAAGAACGCCGTTTTGTAGTCGTTTCTGCACCCGGCAAACGCAATGCTGAAGATACCAAGGTAACTGATGCCTTGATCAAATACTATCGTGACTATGTGGCTGGAAATGACATCAGTGCTAGCCAAAGCTGGATCATTGACCGTTATGCCGCTATGGTTAGTGAACTTGGGTTAAAACCTGCTGTTTTAGAAAAAATCTCTAAAAGCATTCGGGCCTTGGCAACTCTTCCTATAGAGGACAATGAATTCCTCTATGATACCTTCCTAGCGGCTGGAGAAAATAACAATGCCAAACTCATTGCAGCCTACTTTAACCAAAACGGTATCGATGCACGCTATGTTCACCCAAGAGAAGCTGGAATTGTTGTCACAAGTGAACCTGGAAACGCACGCATCATCCCATCTAGTTATGACAAGATTGAAGGCTTGGCTGATAGCACCGAAGTCCTTGTCATCCCTGGTTTCTTTGGTGTGACTAAGGAAAATCAAATCTGCACTTTTTCACGTGGAGGTTCAGATATCACAGGTTCTATCATTGCAGCAGGTGTTAAGGCTGATCTCTATGAAAACTTTACAGACGTAGATGGTATCTTTGCTGCCCATCCTGGTATTATCCACCAACCACACTCCATTCCTGAATTAACCTACCGTGAAATGCGTGAGTTGGCTTACGCTGGATTTTCAGTCCTTCATGACGAAGCCCTTCTTCCTGCCTACCGAGGAAAAATTCCTCTTGTCATCAAGAATACCAACAACCCTGACCACCCAGGTACGCGCATTGTTTTAGAACACAGTAGTGATAAATTCCCAGTAGTAGGGATTGCGGGTGACTCAGGATTCGTCAGCATCAACATGTCAAAATACCTCATGAACCGCGAAGTCGGATTTGGTCGCAAGGTTCTGCAAATCCTTGAGGACCTCAACATCGGTTGGGAACACATGCCTACAGGTATCGACGATCTTTCAATCATCCTCCGCTCCCGTGAATTAACTCCTATCAAAGAAGAAGAAATTCTACGTCAACTCGTTCAAAAAGCTGAAGTGGACCATGCTGAAATCGAACATGACCTTTCCATCATTATGATTGTTGGAGAAAAGATGAAGAGCCATATCGGGGTAACTGCTACTGCAACACGTGCTTTGTCTGAGAATAAAATCAACATCCAGATGATGTCCCAAGGTTCAAGTGAAGTTTCCATCATGTTTGTTGTCAATAAAGAGCAAGAAAAAGCAGCTATCAAGGCTCTCTATCATGCCTTTTTCGGTGAAAGTAAGGAAGACTAATCATGGCCCAATCACTCAATCAAGTCATTGACCTCCAAACTACTGGGACATCTTACCTCTCTATCTCTGGAAAAGTTGGAAAATTTCTAGTTGGGGATCAAGCCTTAGAGTTTTATCCTGATGTCAATGTCGAACAATATATCCAAATCCCCTGGTCCAGCATTCAGCAAATCGGAGCCAACGTAAGTGGTCGCAAGATCAGCCGCCACTTTGAAGTCTTCACTGATCAAGGAAAATTCCTTTTTGCTTCAAAAGACTCTGGAGCTATCCTCAAAATCGCTCGTGAAAAATTAGGAAACGAAAAGGTTGTGAAACTTCCGACTCTACTCCAGACCATTGGACAAAAACTTAAAAATCTATTTGCAAAAAAGTAGAAACTTTAGTATAATCATAGCAACGGATAAGTAAGTTATCTCCTTCTTTCAGAAAGTCTGCGGGTGCTGCGAGCAGATAGGAGGGATAGGTGAAATTCTACCGTTGTTCACAATTACATATATAATCAAGTGCACACCTGTGAAGTTGGATGGAACCGTGGCCCTGCCACTCCAACGCTTTGTCAGGTGTGCTTTTTTCATAAAGGAGTTCTTATGTTAGATATTAAACGTATTCGCACAGATTTTGATGCTGTCGCTGAAAAATTAGCTACACGTGGTGTAGATGCTGCTATCTTAAATGAGATGAAAGAAATCGATGCTAAACGTCGTGACGTCTTGATCAAGGTTGAAACTCTAAAAGCAGAACGTAACACAGTTTCTGCTGAGATTGCCCAAGCCAAGCGCAACAAGGAAAATGCCGATGACAAGATTGCTGCAATGCAAACCCTATCTGCTGAAGTCAAAGCCTTGGATGCTGAATTGGCAGAAATCGATGCTAAATTAACAGAATTTACCACTACTCTTCCAAACATCCCAGCTGACAGTGTTCCTGTTGGGGCTGATGAAGATGACAATGTGGAAGTCCGCCGTTGGGGTAGCCCACGCGAGTTTGACTTCGAACCAAAAGCTCACTGGGATCTTGGTGAAGACTTGGGTATCCTTGACTGGGAACGCGGTGGTAAGGTAACGGGCGCTCGTTTCCTCTTCTATAAAGGACTTGGGGCTCGTTTGGAACGGGCTATCTACAACTTCATGTTGGATGAGCATGGTAAAGAGGGCTATACCGAAGTCATCACACCATACATGGTTAACCATGACTCAATGTTTGGTACTGGTCAATATCCAAAATTCAAGGAAGACACTTTTGAATTGAAAGACACTAATTATGTCCTCATTCCTACAGCTGAAGTGCCTCTTACAAACTACTACCGTGATGAAATCCTTGACGGTAAAGACCTACCAATCTACTTCACTGCTATGAGTCCTTCATTTCGTTCTGAGGCTGGTTCAGCTGGTCGTGATACACGCGGCTTGATTCGTCTGCACCAATTCCACAAGGTTGAAATGGTCAAATTTACCAAACCAGAAGAATCTTACGAAGAATTGGAAAAAATGACAGCCAACGCTGAAAACATCCTTCAAAAACTCAACCTTCCATACCGTGTCGTTGCCCTCTCTACTGGGGACATGGGCTTCTCAGCTGCCAAGACTTATGACTTGGAAGTTTGGATTCCAGCCCAAAATACCTACCGTGAAATCTCAAGCTGTTCGAATACAGAAGATTTCCAAGCCCGTCGTGCTCAAATCCGTTACCGTGATGAAGCGGATGGCAAGGTGAAACTCCTTCACACCTTGAACGGTTCTGGACTTGCAGTCGGACGTACAGTGGCTGCCATTCTTGAAAACTATCAAAATGAAGATGGTTCTGTAACTATTCCAGAAGCACTTCGTCCATACATGGGTGGAGCTGAAGTTATCAAACCATAACAATAAGGCCTAGCTATTTCTAGCTAGACCTTTTTTCGTAACCAAATCAGATAACCAACCAAGACAAAGAATAAAATAGTGAGGCAAATAACGGTTTCAGCCAATACCAGATAATCCAGAAATGGAAGTTTCAAAATTCCCTGAGCCATCTTGAGCGAAGTAGCTGTGATAATGGTTGGGAAGGTGAGGGCTGAGAAGGCTGGTTGAAATCCTCGCTTTAAAATATGGGGCAGGCGAGTCAAAACAAAGAAAAAGAAGGACTGAGATGCCAAAATCATGACGATCAGGAGCCAAGTCGGTAGGCCTGCTCCTCCAACTCGAACCAGGGAAGCCAAGAGTAGAGAAAAGGGAGCACAGTAGATCCCTTCTTGTCCAAGCAAGGCTAGTGGGAGTGGTTCTTTCTTTAAATCGCTATAAATAAGCGGATAGAGATAGAAGGTCAAGACAAAACCAAAACTCAAGGTTGCATAGGCAATCTCAATAATGCCTACCAGAGGATAGGTCAAGGCTGCTACTGCAATCCCCACATAGAGTACCGTCCAGCTAGGAGTCGCATTGACCCTCCGACCTGGACAGGCAAATTTGATGGTAAAAGTAGCAATCAAAGCTAAATCCAAGAGAAATGAAAACCACCAGATTCCTTGTGCTACCAAAGGAAGAACAGGGAATACGCGAAAGACATAGGTCGATAAAATCATCCCGGCCATGGGAAAGGTAGCCATGCCAGATAAGAGAGGGGCTTTGGTCAATTCTCGCTTGGTTTCAGACCAATTAAAAAGATGAAGAATCAGAAAGAAAAGCCACAAAACTAATCCAGTCAGACTCAATAAATGCGACAGAACTGGCCAAGTATCTGCAATCAGATTTCCTGCACCTGCTAGACCTAATAAACAGCCAGAAAATACCAAGGGGAGCTTTTTCATCCGAGCCTCCAATAATCATGTTATTATTAGTATAGCATAAAAGCGCTTAAATGAGGACTTAAAAAACGAAGTTAGAAATTCAAACTTCGTTTTTATTCTACTATTTTTTAACTCGTTGCTAAGATATGGCGCAACTGAACAGCGCTTGGAGAGACAATCGGAAGAAAGGCTCCTTCATTCCAACGACGAATAAAACCAGATGTTGATTTGCTAAAGTAGCCTCTACCTCCACCAGCTTGCAACTCTAACAGAAGACTTTGAGCAACCACATCCACAATGTCTATTCTTAACTGAAAGAGTTCACGCGGATTGGTAACGAAATAGGACCGGTCAGACAATCCCTGATAAAGAGCTTGCCGAATAGCATCTAACTGCTCTACCTGGTATTGCCATTCATCTGTTAATACTCTTCGTTTCCCCAATTCTTTTTCTACTTCTGATAGGGAGCGTTCAGCTAATCCAAAAGCCAAACCAAATTGGTAACCTAAAAAAGCGGGACGATTTTGAGTTAAAAACTCTTTAGCATTCTTGGATAGAATCCACTCTTCTTTTAAAGGAACCCGATTAAAGGTCAAAGCAGCAGTGTTTCCTCCCTGAAGAGAAACGAATTCTAAGTCTTCCGAACGACTAAAATTCTCTGCATCTGATGGCACAGCCACCACATAACTTTTACTTGGATCATCAGCAAAACCTGCTACAAAAATGGTTAAGAATCGATTTCTACGGGCATTGGTTACCCATGGCAGTCGCCCTTTTAGATAAAATTGTCCTTTTTCTTCGATGATATAAACATTCAGCTCTTCTAAATCAGATAAATACTTGACCGCATTAGACAGAGCAGTTGCGCCTGCATATTCACCAGACAAGAGTTTTTCCAGATAGTTTTCTTTCAAATAGGAATTCTCTGAATGGATAATATTGTCAATTAGGGTGCGTTGTCCCCAAGAAATAAAGGAGGCCGTCAAGGAATGTTGAGCGAGCTCTGCTAGGATATCAATGACATCTTGATCACTTCCGTCTGAACCGCCGAGAGATTCTGGAACACCTACACGAAAAGCTCCTTCTGCTGCAATCCTTTCAATCAGTTGCTCTCCAGCCTCACAAGACTGTTTATCAATTTCATCAGCATGCTGGTCTAACCAGCTCAAAAACTCTTCGGAAAAAAATCCCATACTCTTTCCTCCTTTTATGCATAAGGTTGTAATTCTGGGTTAATAGGCGTATTGGCTAGGTTGTTGGCATAGTTGCAGAGGCTGGCAAGACTAACACCGAGAACCACGTCCAAGGCATTTTGTTGCGTGTAGCCAGCTTCCAAAAATTCAGCCAAGGCTTCATCTCCTACACGCCCTTTGGTATTGATGACCGCCAAGGTAAACTTAGCTAGAGTATCTAGTTTTGGATCTGTTTCAATCGGAGTGCGGTTGCGGAGAGCTTGGAGAAGATCATCATTCATCTGGATTTGTTTGATTGAAAAGGCTGTGTGACCTGCGACGCAGAAAGCACAACCATTGGTTACGGCAGCTGTGATTTGTACTACTTCGCGTTCTACTGGTGTTAAGCTATTGCGACGGTTGATGGCTCCGACAGTTCGGTAGGCTTCAAGCGCGGTTGGGGCATTGGCCAAGAGACCGATTAGGTTGGGAATATAGCCATTGTTATCTTTTTGTACTGTTTCAAGAACTTCTTTCACTTCTGCTGGTGCTGATTCTACTGTGTGGATGGTAAATGTTGTCATAAGAAACCTCTTTTCATTTTATTGTCATTTAGTCTATCATAGAATTTTCCACTTGGATAATATATATTTTCAATAGCCTTGATAGGAAATGTCTATGAAATAAAAAAATCACACTAAAAGTGTGATTGGGTTAGTGTTTAAAATACTTTCTGGTTTCGGAAATAACGACTGGCGATAAGACTATGAGGGCAATCAAGTTTGGTAAAGCCATCAAGGCATTGACGATATCTGCAATAATCCAGACCATATCCAACTCGATAAATCCTCCCAACAAGACCATGACTACAAAGACTACACGGTAAAGCCAGATAAAACGAACACCAAAGAGAAACTCAAAACAGCGTTCTCCGTAGTAGTTCCATCCGAGAATCGTCGTAAAGGCAAAGAGTACAAGGAAAATGGTCAAGAGGGAAGGTCCAAAATGTGAAAAAACTGTTGAAAAGGCTGACTGGGTCAAGGCAACCCCATTCAAATCACCACTCCAAACACCAGTTACCAAGATTGTTAAACCAGTCAACGTACAGATAATGAGGGTATCAATAAAGGTTCCTGTCATGGAAATCAAGCCTTGCTCGACAGGCTCATTTGTCTTAGCCGCAGCCGCCGCAATGGGAGCTGATCCTAGGCCAGATTCGTTAGAAAAGACTCCTCTCGCCACACCATTTTGGATAGCCATCCGAATGCTGGCACCTGCAAAACCACCTACCGCGGCCGCCGGACTAAAGGCTGAAGTAAAGATCAGTGCAAGTGTGGCTGGGATTTCCTCGATATTAAAGAGAATAACTGTAAGAGTTCCCAGAATATAGACAATAGCCATAAAAGGAACCACTGCTGTCGAAACTTTTGATATGGATTTGAGGCCACCAAAGACAGCAATCCCTACAAAAATGGATAAAATCAGAGCTGTGATAACTGGATCAACTTGGGCTGTATTTTGAATGGATTCTGTAATCGAATTAACTTGGGTAAAGGTACCAATCCCTAGAAGAGCTACCAATACACCCGCTAGGGCAAAGAAGATAGCAAGTGGACGCCACTTTTCTCCCATCCCCAAAAGGATGTAATGCATGGGTCCTCCAGCTACAGCTCCATTTGCATCCTTAGTACGGTATTTGATGGCCAGTAAGCCTTCGGCATACTTGGTCGCCATCCCAAAAAAGGCCGCCATCCACATCCAAAAGAGGGCCCCTGGTCCTCCAACCTTAATGGCTGTCGCTACCCCGATAATATTTCCCGTACCAACGGTGGCGGCTAGAGCCGTACAGAGAGCAGCAAAGCTCGACACATCTCCATGCCCCTTATCCTTGGTAAAGATCAGCTGAAAGGCCTTTGGGAGACGAGCTACCTGCAAAAGGCCTAGTCGGATGGTCAAATAGATACCCGTTCCGACCAATAAGATCAAGAGGGGAGGCCCCCAAGCAAAAGCATCAAGCGCTTTAAGCAATTCTAACATGTCCTTCTCCTATCTTTCAACCCCAAAAGAAAGAGCACATGCAAGACACATGTACTCTGGAATGCTTAGATAAATGCCAAAAAGCGGTCTATCCTAGCTCTGTCCTTTTACCTGAGAGTTTGAGCAGTTACCTGCCTTGCCCCTTCGGTGCCTTTACGGTCTCTCCAGAGTTCCGTCCATTTACAGTCATGGAAAACAAACCTTTCTCCACTTCTATTAAACTTCATTCGGTGTTGGTATTTAATTTTTTATTATTTTACAAGAAAAGTTAGTCTTTGTCAATATATTCTATGAAAATTTTTGACTTTTCACTTCTTTTTTCAGAAAGAGTGAATCCTTCTTCTCTCTATCCTTTAAAGGTTACAATGGTGGCGCCACTGCCTCCAGCATTTTGTGGAGCATAGCCAAAACTCTTGACATGCTTGTTTCTTTGCAGGTATTTGGTGACGCCCTCACGGATGACTCCCGTACCGATACCATGGATGATGTCGACTTGCGCCATGTTATTGAGCAGGGCTTGGTCGATAAAGGCGTCCAGCTCATTCATAGCCTCTTCGTACCGTTTGCCTCGGAGATCCAGTCTCGCTTGCGGACCACGACCAGAAGCTCGTTTGACGACATTGACTTGTTTTTTCTTGACTGGGGCTTCTTGCTGAGCCTGAACAAGGTCAAATTCTTTCTCTTCCAAGGTCATCTTGATTAAACCGACTTGGGCTTCCCAACGGCCGTCCTTAAGCTGATTGGTCAAGGTTCCACGTTGTCCATAACTGAGGACCACAATATCATCCCCCACCTTCGGAGCTCGTTTTTTCTTGGCTTTTTGAAGGACCTTGTTTTTAGATAAGTCTACTTTTTCAGGAGCTAGTTTTTTCAGCTCAGCCTTGGCTTCAATGATTTCATGGGGTTTGAGTTGAGATTTGCTATGGAGATTTTTGAGAATCTGGTCACTTTCACTTAGAGCGAGTTCCACAATCTCGGCAGCTTGTTCACGCGCCTTGTTGAGCTCAGTTTCCTTTTCACGATTAAGCTCATTGTAGAGTTTTTTGAGTGCACGGTTCATCTTGAGGTTTTCTTGCTCCACCTCACGAATATTGTCCAAGCGTTTGCGACTTTCAAGCGTTTGCTCTTCCAATTGTTCAATGATACGGTTGACATCATTATCTTGGTTGACCTGCTGGCTGGCATCTCCTACGATGACCTCTGACAAGCCCAGACGTTTGGCAATTTCAAAGGCATTGCTTCGGCCAGGAACTCCCTGCATAAAGCGATAGGTCGGACGCAAGCTGGCAGTATCAAACTCCATGCTGGCATTTTGCACAAAGGCTGTCTCAATACCATAAGCCTTGAGTTCTGGATAGTGGGTCGTAGCCATAGTCTTGACCTGACGCAGACGAAGATCCTCCAGAATAGCCATAGCAAGCGCTGCTCCTTCCTGCGGATCGGTACCTGCCCCAAGCTCATCTAGCAATAAGAGCGAGTGCTGATTGACCTTGCCAAGAATATCTACGATATTGGTCATGTGGCTGGAGAAGGTAGACAGGCTTTGCTCGATAGACTGCTCATCCCCAATATCTGCGAAGATTTCCTCAAAAACACCGACACGGCTTCCCTTGTCAGCTAGAATGGGCAATCCAGATTGGGCCATGAGTTGAGTCAAGCCTAGGGTTTTGAGCATGATGGTCTTCCCACCAGTATTGGGACCTGTAATGACAATAGCTGTTAATTCCTTACCAAAGTGTACATCGTTTGCCACTGCATTTTTGACCAAAGGATGGCGAACATGAAGAAGTTGAATCTCTTGATTCTCTGAAAGTTGGGGAACGACTGCTTGTCTTTCTTGAATGAAACGCACCTTGGCACGAATCAAGTCTAAATGGCCGATAATCCAAGCATCATTAGCAATCTCAGCAGCATGAGGACGAACCCGTTCCGATAGTTCCTGCAGGATGCGAATCATCTCATAGCGTTCGTCAGCTCGCAGACTAGCGATTTCTTCGCTCAGCTTGACCACCTCACGTGGCTCGATATAAACCGTATTACCACTGGCAGAGATGTCATGGACAACACCTGCAATCTTATTGCGATAGGTGTTCTTTACTGGTAAAACTTGACGGCCATTTCTGCTAGCGATTATACCTTCCGTCAACATCTGCGCTTTTTGCTTGAGTAAGTCTTGCAAGACATCTCGAACTTGACTCTCGCTATCATGGATTTTCCGACGGATACGTGCTAGTTCTTCGCTGGCAAAATTCTCGATAAATCCTGCATCATTTAGAGCTTGGAGACTTCCTTGCAAGTGTGGAAACTCATGCAGTTTCTCAAACCATCTCGCCAACTGCTCCAAGCGTACGTTTTCTAGATTGTCGTAAAAACTTTGCAACTCTCTGCTAGCAAGCAAGACTCGTTTGAGAAGCAAGAACTCCTCAATATTGAGGTCCGCCCCCATCTCCAGACGCTTGCAGACAGCTGAAAGCTCACGTGTCGCTAGGATAGTAAAGTGAGGTTGCTCCACAAATAGGGCTTGCATTTCCTCCATCTCTGTAAAGGCTTGCTTGATCTTATCCACCTTAGCAGTTGGAGCCAAGCCTTTTAGCTCCTCTAGGCCTTGTTCTGTCAGGAGATGCGGTTCAAACAAGGTTTTGATTTTATTAAATTCTAAGGTTTCTAGTATTTTTGTATTCATATTTTTTCCTTGTATGCTGGTTTAAAAGATTATAGCAACTAGGTGTTTTGACCTAGTCGTCCAATCTGTAAACAAAGGGCTAGGAAAAATCCCGCCCTTTTTATCCGATTAAATTTGTCACCCAGAGTTGTTTGATAAGATTTGTCGTAAAAGGGACACTTTGGATGATGTGTTTGGCTACTGTACTTTTTTCGAGTGAATTTTGAATGACTGCCAGAGGTACTGTTGCAAGGATGGTCAGAGCCATTTGCAAGACAAATAAGGTTACCAATAGAGACAAAACGCCTGATCCGATACGCAACCATTTGACATCAAGCTTTTTAGTTGGAATCAAGTGCAGGAACAAACCGATAAAACGTCCGATAGTGTAGCAAATCCCAAAAACTAGAAGATAGGCTAGACCCGCATAAAAGACCTTGTCTAGATGAAACAGCTGGTCTGAAGGGAAGAAAAAGGTTCCCTGTCCTTCCTGAGGATTGGCATAAGGGACAAGCAAGTGGAAGTGGTCGCCCAGTGATTTATAAAACTGTCCCGCAACAAAGGCTGAAATCACTGCCACGAGGAAATAATAAACTTGCAGGACCAAACCTCTACGGTAGCCGATGTAAAAGCCCCAAGCCAGAACCAATAAGAGTAGGATTGAAATCATAGGGAGTCCTCAATCTTGCTCTGTTCTTGTTTGACAGCAATCAACTTGTGGCGGAGTTCTAACAACTCTTGCTCCTTGTCATCAAATTCAATCTCACGGTTGAGTTGTGTAGATAGACAATTGACCGCCAAAAGAAGCGCAATGGTTTCATCATCTGCCCCAGGCATTTGTTCTTTAATTGCTTGGTACTTTTCAGTCGCAACCTTGGCAATTTCCTCCATGAAGAGGTTGTCATGCTCGGTTGTCAAGGTTAATGTCTTTTTCCCGAATGTAAACTTATATCGATTTAGATTTGCCATAAAATTCACCTCACGATATTATACCAAATTTCGCTAACTTTGTCAGTTTTTACCAATTCTCCTGCTTTTGTGGTACAATAGAGACTATGGCAAGTATCACACTCACACCAAGTGAACAGGAAATTCAGAGCTTTTTAAGTCAGTATCAGAAGGCTCTCAGTCCTAGTAAAAATCCCTATATCCGCTATTTTTTGCGCTTCCCTCAGGCAACGGTTTCCATCTATACTTCTGGAAAAGTCCTCCTTCAGGGCGAAGCTGCTGAGCAGTACGCCAGTTTCTTTGGCTATCAAGTTGTAGAGGAAACCAGTGGACAAGATTTTCCTATGATTGGGACCGATGAGGTGGGGAATGGTTCCTACTTTGGTGGGCTGGCTGTCGTGGCTTCCTTTGTGACACCGGACCAGCATGACTTCTTGCGAAAACTCGGCGTAGGGGATTCAAAAACCTTGACTGACCAAAAGATTCGTCAGATTGCCCCTATCCTCAAGGAAAAAATCCAGCATCAAGCACTCCTCCTTTCACCGAGCAAGTACAACGAAGTTATCGGAGAGCGTTACAATGCTGTTTCTGTAAAGGTTGCCCTTCACAATCAGGCTATCTTTCTCCTGCTTCAAAAAGGAGTCCAGCCAGAAAAAATCGTGATTGACGCTTTTACAAGTCCTAAAAACTATGACAAGTACTTGGCGCAAGAAGCCAACCGTTTTCCAAACAAAATTAGCTTAGAAGAAAAAGCCGAGGGCAAATACCTGGCTGTTGCGGTTAGCTCCATCATTGCGCGGGATCTCTTCCTCGAAAACTTGGAAAATCTAGGACGAGAACTGGGCTATCAACTGCCAAGTGGCGCTGGGACTGCATCAGATAAGGTTGCTAGCAAAATCCTTCAGGCCTATGGCATGAAGGGACTTCATTTCTGTGCCAAACTGCATTTTAAAAACACTGAAAAAGCAAAAAAACTTCTATAGAGGTAAACCATGAACTATTTAAAATCATTTATAAAAGAATGGGGAGTCATCTTCCTGGTTATCGCACTGGTAGGTCTTAGCCGCATCTTCCTTTGGAGCAATGTCCGTGTGGAAGGACATTCGATGGACCCTACCCTAGCCGACGGAGAAGTTCTCTTTGTTGTTAAACACCTCCCAATTGACCGCTTCGACATCGTGGTTGCGCATGAGGAAGACGGAAATAAAGACATTGTCAAAAGGGTTATCGGCATGCCTGGTGATACCATCCGCTACGAAAATGACAAACTCTTTATCAACGGTGAAGAAACGAATGAACCTTACCTAGCTGAATATCTCAACTTGTTCAAAACAGAAAAGTTGCAAAACACCTATACTGGCAAAGGATTTGAAGGCAATAAGGGAGTTTACTTTAGAGAACTTGCTCAAAAAGCACAAGCCTTTACGGTTGATGTCAATTCCAATACCAGCTTCAGCTTTACTGTCCCTCAAGGTGAGTACCTTCTCCTTGGTGACGATCGTCTAGTCTCTAGCGACAGCCGCCACGTTGGTACCTTTAAGGCCAGCGATATAAAAGGTGAAGCAAAATTCCGTTTCTGGCCACTTAACCGTATCGGAACATTTTAAGATAAGGAAGAGGCCGAGAATGCTAAGTCTCAGTCTCTTTTTCTATTGCGAGAGAAAACCTTAAAGTAATCTAGCTTTTCAAAGTGGCTAAGGGTCCAACTCTCACGAACTCATGTAAAGGAAACCTATGGAAGTTTATTTTTCAGGCACCATTGAACGGATTATTTTTGAAAATCCCAGTAATTTTTATCGCATTCTCCTCCTAGATATCGAAGATACGGACGCGGAGGACTTTGACGATTTTGAAATCATCGTTACAGGAACCATGGCGGACGTGATTGAAGGGGAAGACTACACTTTTTGGGGGCAAATCGTTCAGCACTCCAAGTATGGGGAACAGCTTCAGATCAACCGTTATGAACGCGCAAAACCAACTAGCAAGGGCCTCGTCAAGTACTTTTCTAGCAGTCATTTCAAGGGAATTGGTCTCAAAACGGCCCAAAAAATCGTTGATAGCTATGGTGACAATACCATTGATGAAATTCTGGAACATCCTGAAAAGCTAGAAGGCATCTCAGGACTCTCTGCCAAAAACCGTGAGGCTTTTGTTTCTACCCTTCGTCTCAACTATGGGACAGAAATGGTCTTGGCTAAACTTGCCAACTACGGCATTCCCAATAAACTGGCCTTTCAGATTCAAGACTTTTACAAGGAAGAAACGCTAGATATTGTCGAAAACTATCCCTACCAACTGGTTGAGGATATCAAGGGTTTGGGCTTTACCATTGCTGACCAATTAGCTGCCGAACTAGGCATCGAAAGTCAAGCTCCCGAGCGCTTCCGTGCTGGCCTTGTCCATAGTCTCTTTCAAGGTTGTATGGATACAGGCGATACCTATATGGAAGCCCGAGATTTGCTGGAACAAACCCTGACTCTTCTCGAATCTTCCCGTCCCGTGGAACTGGATCCCAGCCAAGTAGCTCAGGAATTATCTCATCTAATTGAAGAGGACAAGGTTCAGCAGATTGATACCAAAATCTTTGATAACAGCCTCTTTTTCGCTGAAGAAGGCATTCGCAGTCACTTAGTTCGTATCCTTGAAAAAGGAAAGCAGAAAAGTCAGGATTTGGAAACCATTCAAAAGCATATCTCCAGTGTTGAGGAAGAGCTTGGTATCCAGTACGATACCATTCAAAAACAGGCTATCTGCGACGCTATCCAGAACAAGGTCTTTATCCTAACAGGTGGACCTGGTACTGGTAAGACGACTGTTATCAATGGAATTATCGCTGTTTATGCACTTTTAGAAGGACTTGACCTCAGGAAGAAAAGCAATCTGCCGATTCTTCTAGCTGCTCCAACTGGTCGAGCGGCTCGGCGCATGAATGAATTGACAGGTTTGCCTAGCGCGACCATACACCGTCATTTGGGAATGACGGGTGACGATGATACCAGCCATCTGGAAGATTATCTGGATGCCGACTTTATCATCGTGGATGAGTTTTCTATGGTGGACACTTGGCTAGCTAACCAACTCTTCTCCAACATCTCTTCTAACAGTAAAATACTCATCGTGGGAGACAGTGACCAGTTGCCTTCTGTTAGTCCCGGACAAGTCCTTGCTGACCTGCTCCAGATACCCCTGATTCCGCAGACTTGTTTGGAACGGATTTACCGTCAGAGCGAAGAATCAACTATCGTTACCTTGGCGAGTCAGATTCGACAAGGCATCTTGCCAGCTGACTTTACCCAGAAAAAAGCTGACCGTTCCTACTTTGAAATCGCTAGTGGCCATATCCCAGCTACCATTGAGAAAATCCTCGGCGCTGCCCTCAGAAGTGGCATTCCGGCTCGCGATATTCAGGTGCTAGCGCCTATGTATCGAGGAACTGCTGGTATTGACGCCATCAACCAACTCATGCAAGACCTGCTCAATCCTCAGCAAAAGGGGCAAGTTAGCTTTGAAGCAACTCAGTGTCACTATCGAACAGGGGACAAGGTTATTCACCTAGTCAACGACGCTGAAGTCAATGTCTTTAATGGAGACCTAGGATACATCACAGACCTAATTCCTGGAAAATACACCGAGTCCAAACAAGACGAGATTGTCATTGATTTTGATGGCAATGAGGTCATCTATCCACGCAACGAATGGTACAAGATTCGACTAGCCTATGCCATGAGTATCCATAAGTCTCAGGGAAGTGAGTTTCCTGTTGTTATCCTGCCCATCACCAGTGCTAGCAAGCGCATGCTGGAGCGAAATCTCATCTACACAGCTATCACACGGGCTAAGAGCAAGCTCATCCTTCTCGGTGAATTACAGGCCTTTGACTATGCAGTCAAGCATATCGGGACTGCTCGCAAGACCTATCTGATTGAGCGCTTCAGTGATTTAATTGAAACTACTATTGAAGAAAGTAAACAAGCCTTCTCTGAAACTGCCACAGCAAGTGACTCTGAACAATCCTACATCCTCACCGAAGAAAACTGGTCTAGTATTCCCGCTATGATTGGAATTACAGATGCTGACTTAAAAGAGATTTTTGGAAAATAGTGCAACAGAAAGCCCACCTAGTCAGGTGGGCTTTTTCTCTTTTAAGATTATTTTACTGTTGCAGTGCTTGTGATCAATTCAACAGCTTTTTTGATAGTGATATCGTGTTTCAACATGTCAGCTGAAAGCAAGTTTTGCACTTGTGCAACTTCCATGTTGTAGTCTGCTGCCAATTGCTCGATTTCTTTTTGGATTTCTTCTTCTGAAGCGTCAAATCCTTCAGCTTTGGCAACTGCTTCGATAACAAGGTTAGTCTTCGTACGTGACTCAGCTTCTGCTTCGTATTGTTTGTGAAGGTCTTCTTGAGTAGTTCCTGTGATTTGGAAGTACATGTCAGGGTTGATCCCTTGGCGTTGCAAGTTTCCAAGGAATTCATTTACTGAACGGTGAACTTCTTCGTGGATCATTTCTTCTGGAAGTTCTACGATTTCAGCGTTTTCTACAGCTTTATCGATTGCTGCACCTTCAACGGCATCTTTGTATGCTTCTTCTTTCGCAGCAGTCAATTCTTTGCGGTATTTTTCTTTCAATTCGTCAAGAGTTTCCACTTCTTCGTCGATGTCTTTTGCAAGTTCATCGTCAAGAGCTGGAACTTCTTTTGCTTTTACTTCGTGAATAGTTGTTACGAATTTAGCTTCTTTACCTGCAAGGTCTTCTGCTTGGTAGTCTTCTGGGAATGTTACAACTACATCAACAGTTTCGCCAGCTGAGTGTCCAACCAATTGGTCTTCAAAACCAGGGATGAATTGACCTGAACCAAGTCCAAGTGAGAAGTTTTCACCTTTTCCACCGTCAAATTCAACACCGTCAATAGAACCAACGAAGTCAATAACAACAGTGTCGCCATTTTCAGCAGCGCCTTCTTTGATAACCAATTCAGCCAAGTTGTTGCGTTCGCGTTCGATACGTTCTTCAACGTCAGCGTCAGTTACTTCTTTTTCTACATCAACTGATACTTCAAGGTTTTTGTAGTCACCCAATTTTACTTCAGGTTTTGTCACGACTTCAGCTGTGATAACCCAGTCTTGACCTTTTTCCATTGAAGTTACGTCAATTTTCGGTTGCGCAACCACTTCAAGACCAGCTTCTTTTACTGCAGCTTCATAAGCGTTTGGCAAAAGTGCGTTCATTGCATCTTGATAAAGAGCTTCTTCACCAAATTTTTGGTCGAAGATAGGGCGTGGAAGGTGACCTTTACGGAAACCTGGAACGTTAAGAGTTTTCTTTACTGAGTTAAATACACGGTCCAATTCTGGTTTGATTTGGTCTTGAGAGATAGTGAAAGTCAAGACACCACGGTTTGTTTCTTTGTTTTCAAATGATACAGACATTCTGTCATTTCTCCTTAAAATTTTTAATACAGTCCATTATACCATATAATAGCGACTTTTTTCAAGTAATGAATGCGCTTTTCAATAGTGCTAGAGGTACTTGCTCGCTTCCCTGATACTAAGTTCAGCCATTCTCTTCTGATTTTTTTCAATAAAACGTGCTACCCATTCTGGATTGGTTTTAGAGTAGTCTCTTAGAGCCCAGCCGATGGCTTTGTTGATAAAAAATTCTGTCTGGTCCATATTGTTGAGCAGGATCTTTTCCATCAGTTGGACATTTGTTTTCTCTTTCCTTAACAACTGGTGGTCAATAGCGACTCGTCTCAGCCAGATATTGTCTGATAGGCTCCATTTTAAAAGCACTTCTTCAAGTTCTGGATGGTTAGCCACCAAACTTCCTACTACTCGGTCTAGGATATCTACTGTGTCCCACCAGGACTTGGTCACGACTAGACGCTCAAGCTCAGGCAAATCATCCTTCGTTAGATAAGACTGCATAGCTTTCAAATAGTTTGCAGCTACATATTGGTATTCTCTAGATTCCTTTTCCCAGCAAGTGTCTACAAAATCCCAATCGATCGTCTTTGTTTTTTTCGCGCTTGGAAAATACTTTTTATAGAGGGCATTTCTTTCAGGACCTGCAATACCTAAAAAGGGAAATTGATGGCGCATATAGGCTTCCATTGGGCCTGCTTTCTCAGGGTCTTTTGCTGCTTCTAGCTCCACAAGTAAATCTGCAAGACTCATCTAAAAGTCCTCCTGCCCGACCAAGTGGTGCTGAAAGGCATAGACCGCAGCCTGGGTGCGATCACTGACCTCAAGTTTGGCTAGGATGTTGGACACATGGGTCTTGACTGTCTTGAGAGAGATGAAGAGTTCATCTGCAATGCGCTGATTTTCGTAGCCCTTGGCGATGAGTTGAAGTACGTCTCGCTCACGCGCAGTCAGCTCCTCATGAAGCTCCATATGATTGCGGTGGTATTCGACTTTCTTGCTGACCTCTTGTTCAATAGCAAGCTCTCCAGCAGCCACCTTGCGAACTGCATGGAGCAGTTCGTCTGCACTAGAAGTCTTGAGCATATAACCTTTGGCACCCGCATTCAAGACTGGCATAATTTTTTCATTGTCCAAGTAAGAGGTGACAATTAATATCTTGGCTTCAGGCCATTCTTTGAGGATGGCCAAGGTTGCATCAATCCCATTCATCTCAGGCATGACGATATCCATGACAATGACATCTGGACGCAGTTCCAAGGCCAAGTCAATACCTTGAGCCCCATTGGCAGCCTCGCCCAAAACTTCCACATCGTCTTGGAGATCAAAATAGCTTTTCAAGCCCAATCGGACCATTTCATGGTCATCTACCAGTAAAATTTTCATCTCTACTCCTTTATGATTCCTTGTCTAGCAGGGGAATACGGATATCAACCGCCAGTCCTTGCTTAGGTGCTGTCAAAAGTTGAATGTTTCCTGCCATATCTTCGACCCGCTCCTTGATATTTCGCAGTCCATAACTCAA
This sequence comes from Streptococcus sp. HMSC062H02, assembly GCF_001813005.1. Lineage (GTDB taxonomy): Bacteria > Bacillota > Bacilli > Lactobacillales > Streptococcaceae > Streptococcus > Streptococcus oralis_S. The sequence goes on along the minus strand of NZ_KV811132.1, from coordinate 83,050 downwards.
GTCGTCTAAACTCCCTAACTGGAAACCAATCCCATTATCCACCACCTTCAGCTGCACTTCAACATCTGTCTGATAGAGGTAGACATCTAGACAAGAGGCCTGGGCATGGCGAAGGGTATTGCTGATCAACTCCTGCAAAATACGGAAGATATGTTCTTCAATCTTCTTAGGCAATTTAGACACATTTTGCTTGAGACTAACCTTGAGATCACTCTTGTCCTCAAGCTCTTTTAAGAGGATTTGAATCCCCTCAATCAAACTCTTCTCCTCCAACTCAACAGGTCGCAAATGTAGGAGCAAGACCCGCAAATCTTTCTGGGCTGTTTCAAGGATAGCTGCAACACTTTGCAACTGGGTCTGCATCTTTTCTCTATCCAGCTTCAAAGCCTGCTGACTGACACCTGATAAAATCATATGGGCCGCAAACAACTCCTGACTAACTGTATCGTGCAAGTCACGTGCTATCCGCTTCCTTTCCTTCTCGATGATTGCTTCTTCCTTGACCAGGCTTTGATTTTCAGCCTTTTGAACAGCCTCTGTCAAGAGGTTGAGCTTGCCAGACAAGGACTTAAAACTAGCATCCAAGTCTGGATCTGCAAAGGCAACCACCTCTTTCCCTGCTAGCAGTCGCTTGAGATTGACTTGCATTTTTCTGCGAGAGACTTCTTCTATCACGCGCCAAAAGAGGACAAAAAAGAATGTCATGGAAAGGCTAAAGACCAAGATCAAGAAGATGAGTTTCTCTGTTTTCTCGATATCCTGTAGCAAATAGGACCAGTCTAGTTCAAAAATATCAAGTAAACTATTAGTCAAAAAGAGGATAAAGAGGAAAGAAGTCAGGCCGATTAACAGATAAGATTGCTTTTTCATCCTCTGACCACCTCCACATCGCCAACCATAGTAGTTAGGAAAATCTTGACGCTCTTGTTACTCTTGAGGTAGTCTCTGGTTTCCTGATGATAATGTTCATTACGAAGGGCTCGCTTAGGCTGATGAAGGAAGGTAAGATCTCCATAGAGGCAGTTGACACTGAGACTGATTTCCACATCTACAGGTACGATAATCCTAGTCGTTCCGATCATCTTTCTAAGGATAATGACATTGTCATGATTGGTTAGGATAACTCTTTCCAAATGAATGGTGTCCTTGCCCATGAGGCGAAAGAGGTTGATATCATCAAATTGGCAGGTCTGGTGGCTAGAAAAATGATGGAGATTGCCAAACCAAGGATTGCGTTCATTTTTCACCGTTACCACCTCTTCAAAGACCAAGTCGGTCTCCTCTCTTTCTTGATTCATCATCGGATAGAGAAGAAAGAGACTGTATATGACCGCTACAAAGATGGCTAAAATCACAAAGGGATTGAGCATGACGATGAAAAAGAAAAGAATGGTTGCTACAAGGAGGAAAACGTTGTTGCCCTCTTTACCTGTATAATAACGAAGCAAAAGCAAAAAGAGGAATAGAATCAGCAGAAAACGCGAAAAATGCTCTGATACCATCAAAATCAGAGCTCCCGTCAAGAGACAGGCTTCGATAAATAAAAAGATTTGAAATTTTTTCATAGACGCATCCTCTCCCTTCTATTTTATCACAATTCAAAAAAGTCACCTCGGTCTGAGGATGGAAAAAGGCGATGGGACAGAAATCGCTCGTAGAAGCTAGGTTTCATCAACTCACCACAGTTGACAAAAGGCTACAAAAAAGGGCGGGATTCTTGTCCCGACCTCACTACATCTGATCTTTTGCTTCTTTTAGTTTACCATAAAGAATATAGTCTACGTTTTGCAGATCCGCTATGGTGGCACAGTTAAGGGCACACATGATCAAGCGTAAATCTTCTTTCCAGCCTTGGACAATGCTAATCACCTCTTCGACGGAGTAGGTTTCAATCAACTCAAGAACGGTACGTGACAGTCCTATAGCCTTGGCACCAAAGACCAGGCACTTAATCATATCAAGAGGATTTCGAACCCCTCCGCTGACCAAGAGTTGAACCTTGTCTTTCCAGTCTTGGGCATTGAGAAGGGCATGCATAGTAGACTGACCCCATTCATTGAGATAATCACGCTGACCACTGCGACGGTTTTCGATATAAGCAAAGCTGGTACCACCACGACCCGACAGGTCAACCGTTCGAACACCCAGTTCATAGGCTCGTTCGATGGTCTTCACATCCATCCCAAAACCTACTTCCTTGAGAATAATAGGAACGGGGATTTGCTTGCTATAGTCTGCCAGATGCGATTGCCAGCTTCGAAACTTTCTTTCTCCCTCTGGCATGAGCAATTCCTGCATAACATTGACGTGCACTTGTAAAAGAAGAGGATTCATCTCTTGCACAGTCTGAAGTCCCAACTCAACAGGCTTGTCCAAGCCAATATTGGTTCCAAGGAGCAGCTTTGGATGGCTGGATTTGACAGAAAAAGAATCATCTGTTGGATCTTTTAGGGCTGCACTATAAGAGCCCGTTACAAACAAAATCCCACAGGCTTCTGCCACCTGAGCCAGTTTTTGATTGATTTCTTTACCTTTTTTGCTCCCACCTGTCATGGCATTGATATAAAAAGGAAAGTCCCACTTTCGACCTGCAAACTCTGTAGACAAATCAATCTCATCCAGGTCATAAAGAGGCAGGGAAGAATGAATCAACTCCACCTCATCAAAGCTATTATAGGAACTTTTCTGCTCAAGGGCATAGCGGATGTGCTCATCCTTACGATTTGTCGTCATGTCCTATCCTTTCTTGGTATAAGAGCTCAATCCCCAGATCGGCCCAACGGTTTTTTAAGGTTTCAGTTGATTGCTCATCAAAACTCAAGGCAATGCCACAGTCACCACCACCAGCGCCACTACTTTTGGCAACAGCCAGCAAATCTTGACTGGCTTCTTTCAACTGTCTCAGCGAAGGCGTGTAAATATCTGGGCTCAAGCCTTCTAAAAGCTGACTGGCTGTTTCCACCTGATCGATAATTTTTTCTGCATTCCCCTGCTCCAAGGCTTCTACCAAAGTAACCACTGTTGCTTTTGAGGAAGTTAAAAAGTTCTGGTCTATGTTTTGTTTGATTTGCTTGACCATTTGACTCGATACGGCCACTTGCTTGGTCCATCCCACTAGGAAATCACATTCTAGGCCCGGTTGCACTTGTGAGATAGAAAAGCCCCAGTCACGCTCCAAAACCGTCGCCAAGCTTTCTTCTTCCAACCACGCAGCTATCTTCTTTCGATCAAAAGACTGGTAGAGAACCAAATCTTCTGCCACAATACAGGCAAGGTCTCCCATAGAACCATTGTCGCCTCGCTTGAGCAAGACCGCGCTAGCCAGCTTAAACAAGAGTTCCGGATCAACCGTAATATCATATAGAGCCAGCAGGGCCTTAATCACCAAGACAACGACGCTACCACTAGAACCTAGACCAAACTTTTTGCCTTCCCGTTCCATTTTTCCACGGATTTCCAAGGAAAAAGGTCGCAAAGTCTGACCACGATTGGCGAGGAAGTCCCCCATCAAAGCAATCGTTTCTTGAATCAAACTGTAGTCAGGATTTGGCGTCAAGTCCACTGCAAAATCAAACAGATCTGAGTAGATACGGTAGCTGTCAGAAAAAGCAATCTCAGCCTTCATATAGATGGGGATGGCCTTTATCAAGGCCAACTGCCCTGGCTCTAGAATAGCATATTCCCCTGCCCAATAGAGTTTTCCACAAGTTTTAACAGCAATCATCTTGGCTCAAATCCTTTGTTTTTGACACAATCAGGCGGTAACGTTGACCAAAGATTTCAGATAGATGATCCAAATCTTTCTCTTGACAGAGGACCTTGACATTGGGACCGGCATCCATGGTAAAGTAACAGGCTTCACCTTGCTCACGAAGCTGGCGAACAAAGTCCATGGCTTCATAGGAAGCATCCGTTAGATAAGAAAAGGCTGGACTAGCAGTCTTGGTCGTAGCGTGCATGGCTAGGGCATTTTTCTCCGTTAATTCCCCAACCTTAGCAAAATCATTCTCTTTGAGATAAACCAGCATCTCCTGATAATCTTTCTCAGACTGGCGCACCCAGTCATCAAAGGTCGTCGAGGTTTCCACACAGAGTTTCATCCCGTCACGGCTAGAGATTGGTTTTTTCTTGTCCTCCAGCACCAACATAATCATAGCTAGTTTCAAGTCTGTCTCTACAGGGTAAATCTCTCCACTATCCTTGTCCCAGGCACCTAACGGTCCATAAAAACTACGAGAGGAAGAACCTGAGGCAAACTTAGCTTCCTGCGCCAACTGGCTCCGATTCAAACCAAGCTGGAAATAATCATTGCAAGCCTTGACCAAGGCGGACAAACCACTAGAACTGGATGACAAGCCAGCCGCAGTCGGCATGTTGTTTTGGGTATCGATACGGACAAATCCCTCACCTTCTGGACGGTAACGGTTGATGATTTTGCTCATCTTGGCATGCTCAGCCTCACTCTGAAGCTGACCATTGATATAAAAGGCATCAGCAGTCGCATCCGTCGGTAGAGGCGACAAGGTCGTCTCTGTATACATGTTTTCCAAAGTAAGAGAGATACTGCTAGTAGCAGGAACCATCTCTTTTTCTTTTTTCTTTCCCCAATATTTGATAATGGCAATATTTGCGTAGGAACGTACTGTTACAGGCTTTCGATCCATGTCTGAACAGCTCCTTTCTCTTCTAATCGTTTTGCTAGTTCTTGCGCTTGGTCCAGATTAGCTACCAAGGCGATAATACAGCCTCCTAGTCCACCACCACTCATCTTGGCACCTAGAGCACCATGTCTCAGAGCCGCTTCAACGAGGGAGTCTGCCTCAGGGCTACTGACACCAATTTCTTTTAAATGTAAATGAGCTTGACTGAGGATTTGTCCCAGTCCCTCAGCATCTTTTCGTCTAATCGCATCTTCTGCTTGCTGGGTCAATTCTCCCAAGGCATGCAAAAACGGCAGGGCATCCTTTCCCTTGCTTTGAACGACTTGGATAGCTTCACGAGTGTGGCCATACACACCTGTATCTGCAATCACCAAATAAGCAGATAGGTTCATCTCAAGTTCTGTAAAACCAACATTTTTGATAAAGCGAATAGGTTGGTCACTGAGACAGGTCTTGGCATCCAAACCGCTTGGATTCATATGGGCAATCATCTCAGCCCGATTGACCAAGATTTCTAGCACATCGTGAGGCAGGTCGGCTTGGTAGTAGTCAAATACCGCACGAATGGCCGCTATGCTGATAGCCGCTGACGAACCCATCCCCCGTTTTTCAGGGATAGCCGAGTCAATCACACATCGAATGCAGGCTTCTTTAATCTCTAAATATTCTAACGAGGCATACACCGCCATGGACAAGGTATCCTCCTCATAAAGACGCCATGGACTTTCAGCAGGGACCACCTTGCAGGTCACCTCCACCTCTAAAAGAGGCAAGGAAATGGCAGGATAGCCGTATACGACCGCATGCTCTCCTATTAAAATAATCTTACTATGTGCCTGACCGACACCAACTTTTTTTGTCATGTTTTCCTTTAACCAGACGAAAAGACCGTCTCACTTTTCATACAGTAGTATTTTCTCCTATCTATTTTATTATATTTTCACAAAAAAAGCGATTGTTTCCTTCACAATCGCCTCCTTCATTATTGGACCCATTCGCCATTATAGTTGACCGAATAGCCTTCTACGGTCGTATTCACTGCTAAAGCACCTGAACTATATGCGTAGTACCATTTACCATTAACCTGGAACCAGCCAGTCTTCATATCGCCATTACTTGTATGTAGATAATACCAAGTCGAACCTTCCTGATACCAGCCAGTCGCCATGGCTCCTGATGAACGGAGATAGTACCACTTGTTCCCAAGATATTGCCAGCCCGTTTTCATATCGCCATTTGGATCGTCTAAATAGTACCAAGTTGAGCCTTCTTGATACCAGCCAGTTGCCATTGCACCTGATGAACGGAGGTAGTACCACTTATTGCCAAGTTGTTTCCAACCTGTTTGCATGATGCCAGTTGTTGGATCTAAGTAGTACCACGGAGCAGGTTTGCTTCTATCAATGCCAAAAGTAACATGGAAATCTTGAGTCCAACCCTTAGCAACTTCACCAATTGGTAGTGGATTGTAAGAATCATCGCCAGAAATTCCTAGCTTATTTAAATAATACCAATTGCCGTCTTCATAAGTCCAGCCCGTCTTTACGGCATAATTATTATCAAAATAATAAGTTCTCTTTTCAGCAGATGGAGTATATTGTTCACCGTATACTTTTCCTGTATTTTCAGACGTTTTTGCCTCTAGTACTTGTTTATCTGTTTGTTCTAGCAAAGCACCATCTTGTCCAAAATAGTACCACTTCTGTTGAAGGCCAATTTCTAAGACTGGACGATTATTAAATAAATTATCACGATAACCTGTTCCATGAATTTCTACGTATTGCCAACCGACAACCATCTCTCCTCTATCACCAAAATAGTAAGTTTTACCGTCTATTTTATGCCAATAGATTGCTTTATGATCATCTTTTACATAATATTTTCTATTATCCTTATCAACAAATTGGCCACCTGTGGTATCCGCAAATACAGTATTTGTCGCTAGCAAACCAAAGAAAAATGTTGCTAGTGCGACTTGCATCATTATTTTAAATTTCTTCATTAGATCTTTCCTCCATAACTGATTGTAGCAAAGACTTTATTGTATGTCAATATATAGAAACTTCTCAAAAAAAGCAGTTACACAACTGCAACTGCTTTTCTATTCTTGCATGGTGTACCCAACACCACGCACGGTTTTAATGTAGCTTTTTTGACCTTTTACATCAAGCTTGCTACGTAGATAACGGATATAAACATCCACGATATTAGTTTCTGTCGCACTTTCGTACTTCCAAACACTTTCCAACAACTGCTCACGAGTCAAGACCTTCTTGCTTCCCATGAGAGTGGCCAAAAGGTCATACTCACGGCGCGTCAGAGCAATCATCTCCTCGCCACGATAAACGGTATGATGTTCTACATCCATACGCAAATTGCGGTAAGATGTTGGGACCTTCATCTGACTACAGTGTTGGTCGATAAAGTCCCGACCTCGGAAAATCGCTGAAATACGAGCCACCAGCTGATCAATAATCACTGGCTTATAGATGTAAGAAACGGCGAAGCGCTGGATTGTCTCAATCTGGTCTTGCAATTCTTCGCGATGGTCCAAGACCATAATCACTGAGGCAGGTTTTGTCCGACTCAGCCTCTCTGCAAAATCCTGGGCCGTCATATTCCCCAGACGAGCATTCAGTAAAATCAAGTCATAATCTGTCTGGAGAGCCATGGAGAGGGCTTTTTGCCCCTCCTCGACCAGATCAACACGGTATTGCTCTTTTTGGAGTTCCAGACTGAGAAAATGAGCGAGATTTCGTTCTTTCTCAAGTAATAAAATCCGTTTCCCCATGGCAGACCTACTTATTTTTCGTCATACCAAGAGTAGTGGAATGTTCCTTCTTTGTCTTTACGTTGGTAAGTGTGGGCACCAAAGTAGTCACGTTGCGCTTGGATCAAGTTAGCTGGAAGGTCTGCTGAACGGTAGCTATCAAAGTAAGTAATAGCTGCTGAGAAAGTTGGCACTGGTACACCAGCTTGAACAGCAAGAGCTACGATATCGCGCACTGCTTGTTGGTACTTGGCAGTAACATCCAAGAAGTACTCATCCAAGAGAAGGTTAGCAAGATCAGCATCGCGGTTGTAGGCATCTGTGATCTTTTGCAAGAAACGAGAACGGATGATACAGCCATCACGCCAGATAGAGGCGATGTCCGCAAATGGCAAGTTCCAGTTGTTTTCTTTAGAAGCTACACGCAATTGAGCAAAACCTTGTGCGTATGAAATGATTTTTGAGAAGTAAAGGGCTTGACGGATCTTTTCGATCAACTCAGCCTTGTCACCTTCAAATTTGAAATCAGCTGGTTTTGGAAGGACCTTGCTAGCATGTACACGCTCTTCTTTGTATGTGGAGATGTAGCGGGCAAATACTGACTCAGTAATCAGTGACAATGGCACACCAAGGTCAAGAGCTGATTGGCTAGTCCATTTACCAGTTCCTTTGTTTCCTGCAGCATCCAGGATGTAGTCTACGATTGGTCCATCTTGACCTTCATCGTCTTTACGGCTCAAGATATCAGCTGTGATTTCGATCAAGTAGCTGTCCAACTCTCCCTTGTTCCACTCAGTAAAGATTTCAGCCATGTCTTCTGCAGAAAGGCCAAGCAAGTGTTGCATCAAGTCATAGCTTTCTGCGATCAATTGCATGTCACCATACTCGATACCGTTGTGGACCATTTTTACATAGTGACCAGCTCCATCAGGACCGATGTAAGTCACACATGGTTTGCCATCTTCTGGTGCTTTAGCTGAGATTTCTTCGAGAACATCCGCAACCAATTCGTAGGCTTCTTTTTGTCCACCAGGCATGATAGAAGGCCCTTCAAGGGCACCTTTTTCACCACCAGAAACTCCTGTACCGATAAAGTTGATACCTGAGTTTGCTAGTTCTTCGTTACGACGGATGGTATCTTTGTAGAAAGTGTTTCCTCCATCAATCAATATATCTCCCTTGTCGAGGTGGGGAAGAAGAGCTTGGATAGTTGCGTCTGTACCAGGTCCAGCTTGAACCATCAGCATGATACGACGAGGTTTTTCGATTGAGTTTACAAAGCTTTCAACGTCATAGCTTGGCACAAAGTTCTTTTCAGGATGGCAAGCAATTACGTCTTCTGTTTTTTCTTTACTACGGTTGTAAATGGCAACTGTATAACCACGAGATTCGATATTTAGGGCAAGGTTACGACCCATTACGGCCATACCAACGACACCAAAGTTAGCTTTTGTCATGTGACACTCCTCTTGTTTAATATGTTTTATTTTATCATTTTTACCTATGAAAGGAAAGAATTTTGTAACGGAGTCCTAATAGTCCAAGTCATCTGCATGACCAGAACCATTCCCTACAAAGTAACCTGTCTTACAGTTGAGGGTGAAGAGATAGGTTCCATCTGGTTTATAGAGGTTGTAATAACCATTTCCGTTTACGATATTGACACGTTCTAGGATATATTGATTTCCAGTGATATAGCCACGAGCACGTGATGTTGCTAGAACTTGTTCCAATACACCATCCGCAAAGGTCCAAGCAGGGTTGTTGCTATCGTCTACAGCTGATTGGTTGTAAGGTACACGACTAGCACTTCTTTGAAGATTAACCCCATCGCCAGACAAACCACCATTTGTGTCTCTAGCTGGTGCCGCGGTGCTTGTTGAAGGTGTCGTACTGCTTGCATTGCTCTCTGTAGCTGAACTTGAGCTTGCTTGACTCGTGCTAGAGCTCGAACTTGAGCTGGAAGCACTGGTTTGTTGACTCTTTCCAAGACTAATGGCCTTATCCAAGAGTTTGTCTAGTTCTGTGTTGCCTGTCTTAATTTCTGTAAATTTAGCATCCGCCTTGGCCTTAGCATTAGTATCCAAGACTCCGTCCGTAATAGCTGGACTTTCAAAGAGGGCATTAACATCTTGAATAGCCTTGATTTGAGTTGCTAGGCTATCATATCTTGACTTAGCTAGTGTATAATCACGGCTACCTTCTAACTTATCTAGCAAGGTTTTCAGTTGGCTCAATTTATCAAACTGGCTGTTTTTCAGAGCTGTCTTATTAGCATCTGTATAGAAAGTATCATAGAGATCATTGAAGTCTTTCAAAGCTGTTTGTGTCCCTTGATCATCCGAAGAAGCTGCTTGAGAAGACTGGATTTCTTGGTTTGAACGAGATACTTGACTGTAGACATAATATGTTCCAGCAAGCACAAGGATTGCAGCTACTACCGAAGCAATGATGATGACACCTTTCTTCTTAGAGCCTGTTTCAGGTTCTGTTTGAGCCGAACGTGATAGAGGTGTATAGGTCTCCTCTTCTCGTTCCTCATTTATTTCCTTGGGCTCTGTTTCTGTTAAAACGAGAGGCTCTATTTCAGCACTTTCTTCATCTTGAAGGGGTGGAACAAACTGAGTAGTCTCTTCATTTTCTATCTCTTCAATAGATTCCTCAGCAACCATGTCTGAATCGTCTACCTGATCAGAAGATTCACTTGATTCACGAACTTCTTGGATCATTTCCTCTAGGTTTTGAGTAGAAGCCAGTTCTTCTTTTTTAAACTGACGAGTTTCAAACTTGTCAGCTTCAATCTCTTCACGGTGTTGTTTGATGTATTTGTCTAAGATACTGTCCTCAGGCAATACTCCTGCTTCAACCTCTTCATTCTTACGAATGACCTGACCAACAGTCAAGTCTTTTGCTTCGTCAAAGTCGAATTGTGGTTCTTGATGTCCTTTTTTATGACGATCACGTCTTTTCTTACTCATGAGTTCACCTTTCTATTTTACCTCTTGGCGTTTGACACGCTGACCAAAGTATTGATACAAATCCACTTTTAAGGTCCCGTTATAGAGTTTTCGTTTTTTATCAGCTGGACTTCCGTACTTGCTTTCAAAAGCTTCGTCACTCGTCAGGATAAACTTACTCCACGTTTTCAGTGGTGCAAAGACCTGTCCCATCTCAGCATAGAGCTTGGTAACTCCTGCATCATCAGACAAGCGTTCCCCATATGGTGGATTGGAAATGATAACGCCATTAATCTTGTCTGTGCGCAAGTCCTGTACCCGCATTTGCTTAAAGGTGATGTCACCTGCGACACCTGCTGCTTGAGCATTTGCCTTGGCAATTTCCACCATGCGAGCATCTATATCACAGCCCATAATGTCCAGCTCAAGTTCACGATCAATTTTCTTAGCCGCCTCTGTGCGAACTTCTTGGATTAACCGATCGCTGACCCAGTTCCATTCCTCAAAAGCAAAGGAACGGCGAAGTCCTGGAGCCATCTTTCTAGCAATCATAGCCGCCTCGATACAGAACGTTCCTGAACCACAGGTCGGATCAATCAAGGGCTTGTCTGGATACCAATTAGATAGTTGTAAAATGGCTGCTGCCATGTTTTCTTTGATCGGCGCTCCACCCTTTTCCGTACGATAACCACGCTTAAAGAGGCTAGAACCAGTCGTGTCAATCATGACAGTTGCCACATCTTTCAGGATAGATACCTCAATCTTAAACTCGGGACCCGTTTCCATCAAGGGAACTCCTTCTGGACGGGCATAGTGTTTTTGTAATTTCTTCACAACAGCCTTCTTAGAAATAGCCTGAACACTGGGCTCGTTGTGGAGTTTAGACTTCACACATTTTGCCTTTGATATCGGGAAGCGTGCTCCTAGCGGGAGATAGTTTTCCCAATCTAGAGCAAAAACACCTTGAAAAAGCTCTTCAAAAGTCTTAGCAGGAAAACTTCCGACTACAATCTTGATGCGATCCGCTGCACGAAGCCAAAGATTGGTCTCGATGATTGCCTTCACATCTCCTTGAAAGCGGACACGCCCATTTTCAACCTGGCAATCATAACCAAGGTCTCGCACCTCACGTCCAACGACAGCCTCGAGACCCGCCGCAGCAGTTGCGATTAAATTAAATTGTTCTTTCATTTCTAGTCTTGCAAGACCTTTCTCTTGTTCACTTTAAAAAATGAGGTTGAGAAAGATTTCTCAGCCCCAACCTATATGCAATTTTCTATAAGCCATGTTTTGTTCCAGAAGTGACTAGGACCACTTCCTTCGATAATCATCTGTCTACCGCTAACAGCATAAATCTGATAGCAGTCAGAGTACTACGTTCGTTTCCGTGCACTCCATGCCCCGACCAAAATTTGGGTTGCTAGCTTGAGGGGTTTACCGCGTTCCACTCTCTCTGTTTCCAGAAAGACTCCGTCACTGTGGCACTTTCAAGCCTATTCTGACCTATCCGAAGACTTAGCCATTTCGACTGCCGTAACGATTTCTCGTCCCTAGGCTTATGGATTCGCCTAGCACAAACACTACAGGCATCACAGCCTGTGCTAGCATGGACTTTCCTCATGAAAAGAGAATCTCTTCACGCGATTATCCAAAAATTGCACTCATTCCTTAGTCAATTATAAATCTTGGTTGTCTAAGATTTGCTTACCAAATACTTCTTTTTCGAGACGATTTAAGCGTTTCAAAATATCAAAGTTTGTCATTGAAGTAGAAGCCGTTACTTCAATAGAGTCTGGTTGAGTTGGAGCTACCTGTGGTTTATGAGATAATTCTTCCTTCAAATCAGCAATCTCTTGACGAAGGGATTTGACCAAAGCTGCGTAGGTTTCATAATCCTTAATCACATCGTCTAGGAATTCATCTACCTCTGCTTTGCTGTATCCACGTACTTCACGTCCAAATTCTTGTTCAAAAATATCTTTCGCTGAAAATATAATACTTGCCATGTCTCTCTCCATTCTGGGTTACTAGTATTATTATATAAAAAAAGACAAGTAAAAATCAAGGTCAAAGGCTTACTTTTCAGAAAAATTTTCTACTATTTCATTCAAGTCCTCAAATGTTAATCTTCTTGTAACATAGTCCGCTTGATTTTTCATCATTTGGTAAAAATATCGTAACTTGGTTTCGTTTTCTTCGTCGTAAAAAAGGTAACAAGTATCTGTATTTTCCAGCAGAAATTTTTGATAATCGCGTAGTTGTCCCTTGTGCTCATATTGTGGATAGGCGTATTTGACAAAATCAACTTGCTTGAACTCACTCAATTTCGCTTGATTTGCTTCATTCCAATTACTGCCATGGGTTTCAAAATCAAAAATGGTCGCCAGTTGAAATCCATAGTCTGCTTTCATGTCTTTCGCCACCTGAAGCGCCCAGTACTCAAAGCCCAAAGTCCCTGTAAAGACAAGCCAAGTTACCCCATCCTCTGCTAGACGTTCCATGTCTCTCCGAATGGCTGTTTTGATAATATCAACGCGAATATCCTTGTCATTAAAGAGACCAAGGTCAAAGGCTGAATAGCCTAAAATCAAGGCTGATGTCATTTTTAACCCTTTCTTTGTAAATTTATGATATAATAGAGTGATGTTATTGTACCAATAAGGAGAATTATGGTCAACTATCCACATAAAATTTCATCTCAAAAGAGACAAGCACCCCTGTCACAAACTAAAAATTTCGCAAATCGGGGAATGTCTTTTGAAAAGATGATCAATGCTACGAACGACTACTATTTGTCGCATGGGTTAGCTGTTATTCACAAGAAACCGACTCCCATCCAAATCGTACGTGTCGACTATCCCCAACGAAGTCGTGCCAAGATCGTTGAAGCCTACTTTAGACAAGCTTCAACTACTGACTATTCAGGGGTTTATGATGGATACTACATCGACTTTGAAGCAAAGGAAACCAGGCAAAAACATGCGATACCGATGAAGAATTTTCATCTCCATCAGATCCAGCATATGGAACAAGTCCTTGCCCAGCAAGGAATCTGCTTTGTACTCCTTCACTTTTCTTCTCAGCAAGAAACCTACTTATTGCCGGCTATTGACCTCATCCGTTTCTATCATCAAGATAAGGGACAGAAGTCAATGCCACTTGGATATATTCGAGAAAATGGATATAGGATTGAGCCTGGGGCCTTTCCTCAAATTCCCTACCTCGACATTATCAAAGAACATTTACTAGGTGGTAAAACAAGATGAACAAACAAACTTTTCTGCGAATAGCTAAGTATGTCAGCATCAGTCTCTTAACTGTATTTATCGCAGCTGTAATGCTTGGTGGAGGTCTCTTCCTCTACTATGTTAGCAAGGCTCCAGAACTTTCTGAAAGTAAACTAGTTGCTACAACATCAAGTAAGATCTACGATAGCAATGACGAGCTTATCGCTGATCTTGGATCGGAACGTCGGGTCAATGCCCAAGCAAACGAAATACCGACCGATTTGGTCAATGCTATTGTTTCGATTGAGGACCATCGCTTCTTTAATCACCGAGGAATCGACACGATCCGTATCCTAGGTGCTACCCTCCGAAACCTTCGTGGTGGTGGAGGTCTGCAAGGAGCTTCAACCTTGACGCAGCAGTTAATCAAGTTAACTTATTTCTCTACGTCAACTTCTGATCAGACTCTTTCTCGTAAAGCCCAGGAAGCTTGGTTAGCCGTTCAGCTAGAACAAAAAGCGACTAAACAAGAGATCTTGACCTACTACATCAACAAGGTTTACATGTCAAACGGTAACTACGGAATGCAGACTGCTGCCCAAAGTTACTATGGCAAGGATCTCAAAGATCTAAGCATTCCTCAATTGGCTCTCCTTGCCGGTATGCCTCAGGCTCCAAACCAGTATGATCCATACTCGCATCCAGAAGCTGCTCAAGAACGTCGTAATCTCGTCCTCTCTGAGATGAAGGGGCAAGGTTACATTTCAGCTGAGCAATATGAAAAAGCGATTAATACTCCAATTACAGACGGACTTCAAAGTCTAAAATCGGCTAATAGTTATCCTCCACACATGGACAACTATCTCAAAGAGGTAATCGATCAAGTCGAACAAGAAACAGGCTACAATCTCTTAACGACTGGTATGGATGTCTACACCAACGTTGATCCTAAAGTTCAACAACATCTCTGGGATATCTACAATACCGACGAGTATGTCAACTATCCAGATGATGAAATGCAAGTAGCATCAACAATCGTGGATGTGACAAACGGGAAAGTTATTGCTCAGTTAGGTTCTCGTCACCAATCAAGCAATGTTTCCTTCGGAATCAACCAAGCTGTTGAAACCAACCGTGACTGGGGTTCTACCATGAAGCCAATCACAGACTATGCTCCTGCCCTGGAGTATGACATCTACGACTCAACTGCTTCGATTGTACATGATGTTCCATACAACTATCCTGGAACAGATACCCCTGTTTACAACTGGGATAGAAGTTATTTTGGAAACATCACCATCCAATATGCGCTCCAACAATCACGGAACGTTACTGCTGTAGAAACCTTGAACAAAGTCGGTTTGGATAGAGCCAAGACCTTCCTAAATGGAATCGGTATTGACTATCCAGATATGCACTATGCCAACGCGATTTCAAGTAACACGACTGAGTCAAACAAAAAGTACGGAGCAAGTAGTGAGAAAATGGCTGCTGCTTACGCTGCTTTTGCTAACGGTGGTATCTACCATAAACCAATGTATATCAACAAAATCGTCTTTAGCGATGGTAGCTCAAAAGAATACGCTGATCCTGGTACTCGTGCCATGAAAGAGACGACCGCCTATATGATGACGGAAATGATGAAGACTGTCTTAGCATACGGAACTGGTCGTGGTGCTTATCTCCCTTGGCTACCTCAAGCTGGTAAGACTGGTACATCAAACTATACAGATGATGAAATTGAAAACTACATCAAAAATACTGGTTATGTAGCACCAGATGAAATGTTTGTTGGTTATACTCGCAAATATTCAATGGCTGTATGGACAGGTTACTCAAACCGCCTTACTCCTATCGTTGGCGATGGCTTCTATGTTGCAGCTAAGGTTTACCGTTCAATGATGACTTATCTGTCTGAGGATAACAACCCTGGCGACTGGACTATGCCAGAAGGCCTCTATCGAAGTGGTGAGTTCGTCTTTAAAAACGGTGCTCGTTCTGCATGGACTGCTCCTGCTCCGCAACAAACCCCAACACCTGAAAGTTCGAGCTCGACATCAGAAAGTTCAACTGCACAGTCAAGCTCAACTACTCCAAGCACGAATAATAGTGCAAACAATAATACCAATAACCAGCAACCAAATACAACGCCTGGTCAACAAAACCAGAACCAAAATCAGAATCCTCAACCAGCACAACCATAACATTTATCACCCAGATTTTTCTGGGTGATTTTTTCATAGCACTATTGCATTTATGTGCTTAACAAAAGCCTGAGAAGATATCTTCTCAGGCTTTTTCTGTACTATAAACCTCATTGGGAAAGATAGGAAACGGATTTCGTAATCTTGTTAAGAGGTTTTACTAAATACTAGTCTTTCTTTGTTTTTGCTACAAAGAGAGCAGATAGGGCTAGGCTAACACCTGCTAGGAAGAGGGCTGTGTCAGATTGACTCTCACCTGTTGCTGGCAAGCTCTGTTTTGCTGTTTCTTGTCTAGCAATTTCTTGTTTATGATCTGGAGTCTTACCTTGATCAGAAACTAGAGTGCTAAGTTTAAACTCAGGTTTTTCTACTGTTGGAGCTGCTTGGTCGCCTACTGTCGATAATGGACCTGTGTATTCTGGAAGCTCATGTACCAGTGCCATAACAGCATTGACACCGCCATTGAACTCAGGTTTCTCTACTGTTGGAGCTGCTTGGTCACCTACTGTTGCTACTGCGCCTGTGTACTCTGGCAATTCATGCACTAGAGCCATCACTGCATTGACGCCACCCTTGAACTCAGGTTTCTCTACTGTTGGAGCAGCTTGATCACCTACTGTCGCTACTGGGCCTGTGTACTCTGGAAGTTCATGTACTAGGGCTTCAACTGCATTGACACCACCTGTGAATTCAGGAACCTCAAGAACGGGTGCTGACTCTTCGCCCTTGCTTGACTGAACAGGTTCTTCTGTTAATTCTTGATGGAAGCTTGCCAATTCATAAAACTCAGCCTTGCCACCTTCCCAGACTAATTTGACGTCTAGAAGAGAGCCACCATTTCGGATAGCGAAGGTTTGGAGACTAGATGTAATGGCACCGAGGTCTGTCCAACTGTCTTGACCATCCTTGAGTGTTCTAGCAAGAACACGTGCCTTAGCTCCTTCAGGAAGACTGGAAACGAGACGAAGGTGGTTAGCTTTAGTTGGTTCAGACAAGTGATACACCAATTCGCCCTTGTCTTTTTCAGACTTGTAGCTGGTCAAGACTTTGCCGTCTACAAGATTATTATAAAGGTTGCCTTGGCTTTCTCCACTACTTCCTTCTACTGTTGGATCATTGATTGGTTTGACAAATTCACCATCGTTGATGACCAATTCTGTAAAGCCTACAAAACGGGCATCATAGTCTGCTGTATAGAGGACACGGAGATAGTTAGCTTTGACTGGTGTCGCCAATTTACCCTCGATATAGCGATTTCCTGGCATCTTAGAATCATGTGTCCAACCATCTGTCAATGAATCATCGTGTGTGCTATTGGCCACACCATCTCCTACTGTCACGACATCAGTCCAAGTTTTACCGTCTTGGCTGACTTGAATCTTACCATCACGAAGGTAGTTTTGAGTTCCGTCTTGGATGTAGGCTCTGATCTTCTTGATGGTTCGTTCGCTACCAAGTTTCAAGGTTACGTGGCCATCTTTACGGGCATAGTCTGAAAACTCAACGAAGTTGTTGTAAACACCGTCAAATAGTTGATCTAGGTTGTTCAGCTTACGAACATCATTGCTTCCGTATGTTGGATGAATACCCATTGTTGTAGATTCTAGTTTGGTTGGTTGTACTTCTTTGGTTGTCACAAGGAGAGAAGTGGCTGTCACAGCTTGTTCCTGATCTGTTTTATTGACCAAACGAACATAACGTACCAAGTGGCTCACTACAGATCTGTCAGTCAACTGGCTAGCCGGCGTCCATTCTTGCGCATTTGCAGAGTACTCTAGAGTAAGAGCAGGGTTAGCCTGACCTTGGAGCTGGATGCTCTTGATTTGATGGATACGGTCAAGCTTCATACCTAGATAGCTATTTGCAGGAAGTTTAGTTCCAGCTGGAATTTGAAGTTCATAATGTCCCAAGCTATCCACTACCGGCGTTTCCTTCAAGGCATCAACGTTGGTGTCCGTTAACTCACTGTTTCCAGAGCGTGTCTCAACAGAGAAGTCTTGGATACGCCACCAGAGGTCGAGAGCCTTGGTATTGCGTACTCGGATGTAACGAGCATTGATTGCTCTAGTCACTTCCTTGGTTTGTTCACCTGCCAAGCGATCAAGTTCCTGCCAAGTAGTACCGTCTGTAGAATACTCAAGCACACCTGCTGCAAGCTTATCACCCGTTCCTTGGCGAAGTCGTACTTTAGTGACTGACTTGACTTCACCGAGGTCAAGTTGTGCCCAAGCATCTACTGGAGTGGTATTGCTACCGTCAGCGTTTGCCATCATGGCTTCTGTATTGTCCTTGCCATCAATGATTTGACGAGCTGAGGTATTTAGTTTGTAAACTAAGTTTGAGCTTAGACTAACTGTCGTTGCTTGTTGGCTACGAGCTTTTTCAACTGGACGGTTGACTGCAATTTCCTGAACTGCAAACCAAGTGTTCTCGCGGTCTGCTGTCGCAATCATGCGAACTGCTTTGGCCTTGATGTTGAGATTCTCAAACTTAAGCAGGGATTCATTTCCGACATAGCTTGGCTCTTTCAAGGTTACCCAGTTGTCATTTTCATCTTGATACTGCACTTCTGCCTTACTAAAGGTATCACGTGGATTTGCCTGCGTTCCCATTGCAAAGGTCAAGGTTTGAATATCTACCGGCTTGTTGAATTTCATACCGATATAATCACCTGTCTTGATGCTATTTGGTGATTTAATAATCGCATGAGTTGCCAAATCGCCATCCGTTACTTCTGCTAAACCACCTTCTACACCTGTTCGATTGGTGATAAAGGTACTGATGATTTGGTCTGGATGCAAGACTTTTTGAACTTCAGATGCTAGAACTTCTTTCAAGGATAGGATAAATGGACGAATATGTTGAACACCCAATTCAGCCTTTTCCATATGGTCTACATAATGGAAGGTGTGAGTTTGAGACTGTTCGTACAATTTCAAACCTTTATAGTAGCTATCCCAAAGTTTGGCTGCATCGTTTGTAGCCATGGCTTCAGTTCCTGTAAGGAAGGCATCGAGGGCATTCATTTGGTCGATTGCATTATCCAACCAATAGTGGATTTGGGCAACCATTTTTTTATCGCCTGATGCTTTATAGAGTTCAGCTGCTTCTTTAATCTTGGCAAATTCAGCTCGCAAGGCTGCACGTTCTGCAGTCACATCCTGACCAGCTTTGAGCTTAGTCATGAAGTCTGTTAATTTTGGAGCCAAGTCTACAGATTCTTCTAGTTTGACGACACGATTATCCATGTTTTGGTTGATCATGTGCTTACCAAGTTCGCGGAAGGCTGCTGATACCTTGCTATCTTCAAAATGACCATTTTCTACAAAGTTGAAGGCAATATCATTGATTTTCTTAGCTTCTTCTTCTGATTTCCACTGTTTCCATGAGTATTGAGCTCCTGAAAAGAGGGCAATCTTAGATGGCTCAGACTGTTGCATTGGGTTCAACATGATACCAGATAGCAAGCTTGGATCCACATTTGGATGAAGGAATTTCTCACCACCACCTAGAATCAAGTGTTGTTTAGAGTTATCTGTTACAGGCCAGTTAATCCAAAGTGAAACTGGGCGATAGGTCTTGCCACCTGCGGATAGATTGTTCTTGAGAGTTGAAAGGAAGCTTTCAGAGACTTCACCCCAAATCTTACCACCCGTCAAGGTCATGGATGTTGAACTTGGGAGATTTTCATTGAGGGATTTCAACTCATCCTCACGTCCATTACCCCAATACTGTCCAGGAACAAAGATCATTTCTTTACGAAGACCGCTATAAGTTCCCTGCATTTCAGTCAACCACTTGGTCATATCTTGCATCAAGCGGTTGTAGCTATTGTAGCCTCCGACTGGACTTGGAGCATCATCTGCTAGGATACCAAATTCGCGGACACCCACTTTCATCAACTGGGTAAATTTGGCTTTGATGGTAGCCAGGTCTTCTTGGTAGTCCGCTTCATTGCCAAAGCGGATGCGGTTGTTCATGAATGGATGGATGGTCCAGACATAGCGTGTTTTACTTTGATTTCCGACACGAGCAAGTTCACGGATTTCAGCTAGTTTTTCTTCCGGATAGAGTTCTCGCCATTTCTTGTTGTGGTATGGATCATCTTTTGGTGCAAAGAAGTATTGGTTCAATTTCAAATCGCCACCAAAACGCATGAGTTCTGCACGATCTGCATTCGACCATGGGTTTCCATAGTAACCTTCGATAAAACCACGGTTCTTGAGCTCTGCGTAATCTTCTACTGTCACATTGCGAAGGACTGGTACTTGGCTTTCCTTGAGCATATGTTTCAAGGTTGTCAAACCATAGAAGACCGCATCTGTGTCTTTTCCGACGATGGAAATCGAGTTATCCTTGATGCTCAAGACATAGGCGTCAATCTTGTCAAAGAGACCTGCTGAAACATTGGACAAGTTTTGCTCTGCTTGTGAGCCTTGTCCATGCACCCCAAGATAGATATTGGTTGCGCCAGCGATTGCTGCCTTACCAGTTGTATAAGATACTTGATTATCCTGCAAGACACTCTTCAAGCGATTGCGAGTATAGATATCGAGTTGATCGCCCATGACCAGATTGACTTGCTTGCGAAGAGCTGTAACACCTTCTCCATAAGTCACTTTTTGTGGAGTTGGGAAGACCTTGTACTCTTTCTTGAGATAGTCTGCGCTCTTGCTAGCAGCTGCAATGCTGTCTTCACTAGCTGGTTTACTTGCAGTGAATTGATCTGCCAATTCAACTGTTCCATCACCTGTTTGCTCTACTTTTGGTTTTTCTGGTGTAGTTGGTTTTTCTGGTTGACTTGGTGCAGGCGTTTCTTGCTCTTCTTTGACAGGTTTTAATAGATGAACTTCAGCTGCACTTGCAAAACCACCAACGCCTTCCAATACTTTCAACTCAATCTTGTTGGTATGCACCGCCGCAAAGTTGACTGTTTTTTCTTGGGCGTTGTTGTCCCAGTTTCCTTCTGAAACCTTGACCATTTGGCCATCTTTTTGTGCGTAGATTTCGTAGCGTGTCACAACACCATTTCCACCACCTGGGCGTGGGAGATAGGTCAAGCCATTGACTTTTTCTGCTTCTTTCAAGGTCATAGTAAGGGTGTATGGCGCAGTGTCACCAGTCCACTTAGTATGCCAGAAGGTATTTGGATCATTGTCAAAGGCCTTTTCAACAGCGCCTTCAGTCGCGTTTCCTGGAAGTTGCTGACTGCTTGCGGTTGCTGTAATCTTATCATTTGAAATCAAACGAGGATTTACAAATGGTTTGTCTGACAACTCTGCACTATGCAAGATTCCTTTGAAACCACCGATGCTTTCAAGCGGTAGTACCAAGCTATTGTGGGCAAAGCGAGGGTGGGCTGGATTTGCGATACGCTCAATCTTTTCGCCATCCACATAGACTTCTGTTGATTGTGGTTTGGTCACGATAGAGATTTGATAACGTTTGTTCTTTTCAAGTTTTTTATTGAATTGGATATGGAACTGTTCAAATTGATAAGCAAGGTAGCCGTCTTTATCAGCTAGATAGATACGATTGTCCCCACTAGTTGAGAAGGTTTGTTCCCCATCTCCAGTGACAGTCACATCAAACTTCAAGACGTGACTTGGACCAACATCACCAGCCAAACCTTCGATACTGCTGTCTTTCTCAAAAGCCAATCCCTGCTCGCTTGCCTTCACCTTCTTACTTGCATAGTTCTTGACTGTTTCAGAATTGATGGTAAACAAGTCGCTTTGATCAATCTCTTTATCAGGATTTGACTGTGGCGCATAAGGGCTCGTTGGTAGGGTGCGTTCTGCAAAGGTTGCAGCTGCACGATCGGATCCCCAGGTGCGTTCCGCAGTAGTTTGCATGCTCTTGAAGAAGCGTTTAAAGATATCATAAGAGGTCAAACCTGTCTCATGAAGGTCAATATTGTCATTCCAAACTGCGTGACCACCACCAAGGATACTTGGATGAGAAGCTGGTAGAAGTGGACCTCCACCTGTTCTAAAATCATTCGGTGTCCAGCTATTGTACTGACGTTCGTAGTTAGCATAGTCCCCGTAGGCTGTTTGACTATTGCTTCCACTTGGGACACTATAGGTCGGTACATCCGTGATATTGATAATCTTAGCTCCCTGAGCAATGGCTTCATTTGGTCGTTGCCATCCGATACTCCAGATATCAACCTCTACTCCGTTCCAATCAACAGGAGTGTTCCCACGTTTCGCACTGAGTGAGCCCCAGATACGAGGGGTGTAACCTTTAGACTTGATATATTGGGTCAAATCATTGACATAGCGACGGTAACTTTCTCTGCTGCCATAGTATTCATCCGTTCCGATATGAACAGTTGATACCCCATGAAGCGGTGCATCTGGACCATCGAGGAGTTTGTCATAAACTGATTTGACAAATTTAAGAGTTTCTTCGTACTTGTTATCCAAGTCTAGCATGGCTACGCGCTCAACATTGTGCTTGCCTGCATAATCGCTCAAACTACCTTGATACATGAGGTCTGGGCGAACTTTGACAAAGGATAAGGCGTGACCTGGTGTGTCAATTTCTGGTACTAGGTTGATATGCAAGGCCTTGGCAAGTTTAATCAGATTTTGCATTTCTTCCTTGGTATAGTGCTCATCTGATGTCAATTTTTGACCATTCTTACCGACAATGTCTGTCTCCACACGGAAACCAGTCTTGGCATGTTCAAGTACATACTTGAGTTGTTCTTCTGGACTTAAATTCTTACCTGCCAAGTGTTCCTTTAGGAAGATATAGTTATCATTAAGGTGCAACTGCAAGTCGTTCATCTTGTAGTAGGCCATGTTGAGCATGATGTCTACAAGGGAGTCATAAGGAATAAATTTCCGACCTGTATCTAGCATAAAGCCACGGTGGCTGAAACTTGGGAAATCGCGAATTTCGCCATTTTGGAGGTTACTTTCTCCCATTTGAAGAAGAGTCCGAGTGGCGTAGAAGGCTCCTGTGTTTGTGGCAGCTTCGATGGTAATCACATCATTTTGGATAGTGATACCGTACCCTTCTTTACCATAACCCTTGTTTTCAACTTTTTTAAATTCGATTCGTTTTTGAGCCTGCTTGTCACCTGTTGCTAGTTCCAATCCACGGCTTGCAAGGTCTGACTGGTAGAAGGTTGCTGCCTGATCAAAGCCAGAATCACCTGTCGCAAGGACTGTATCTGAAGTGATAGAAGATTGACCTTCTTTCCCATACCATTGTTGAACAGCTGGTGCTACTTTTGGTTTCACACCCACACCTTCGTCCTGATGTAGCCCCTTGATGACTACTTCAAATTCCTTAGTGAAAGTATGGCTGTCTCTGATTTGTTGGACCATGACCTTGACGCGTTGATCTGTCAGAGGTTTATGGATACGATTTTGAAGGTCAATCACACCTTGTTTATTACTTCCGATGAGGCTGACTTTTCCTGGTAGAGTTGGTAAGACAAGAGACTGTCCGTCTTCTGCTACTGTTAGTTCGGTTACTTGGCGGATATCCGTTACCTTACTATGGTCCGGAACGTTAGAATAAGCTCGAATTTCTTGGATACCAACGTTTCTCCAGTTCATTGTTCCCGCTTGATAGTCGTTAATTTCTAACTTAAGATATTTAGCTTGAATACTTTCAACTAGATCTACTTTCTCATCTAAAACAGGATCTCCAGTCTTGGTATGAGCGAGTTTCCATTGTTTTTCTCCGTTAGCGCCCACGTCTTCTTGACCTGCATAGTAGAGACTCCAAGATTTGATATTGGGGTCATTTTGCCCATTACGAAGACGACGATCCCAGTCAATTTCTACATGCTTGATAAGGGTAGTTTTTGGAAGAGTTAATTCAAAAGTTGGTTTTGGTACATCTCTATCTGTAGCCCAACGAGTATTGTCATCTCCGTCGATAGCTTTATCCGCAGTAAAGTTGGTACCAGTCTCATGGTTGCTCGCCTGAGCAGTAGCACCTTCGAGATGGTTGACATCTTCTCTATCTTCAATTTGCTTTTCAGCTGGTTTTGCTGCTGGCGTAGCAGTTTCAGCTGGTTTATTGTCTGCCTTTGGTGTTTCAACCGGTTTCGGCGTTTCTGCTGGCTTGGGACTTGTAGGACTTGTCTCTGGTTTTGCCTCTTCACTTGATGTAGGATTGCTTCCTTCGTCAGTCGCTGGAGTTTCTTCATGACTTGCTTCTGTTGCAGCTTCTGCATCCGCCTTTTTAAGCGCATTGGCTAAATCATCGGGTAACTTATCCAGTGCTTCAACATGGGTGATGCTTCCCTCTGTTTCTGAAGGTGTTGCTGTTTCTGCTGCCTGAACCATATTGGCGCCAAAGATACTAGCACCAATCATCACGGAGGCTGCACCGATTGCAAATTTTCTTATACTATAGTGACAGCGTTTCTCAAAAAAATGTCTATCCATCTTTCTCCTATTCCTTTCATCCGCATACCTGAGTAAGCGGTATCATTTCTCCTTTGAAAAAGGAGAGAACCAAGAGGTCCTCTCCGGCTGTTTGTTCCTTTTTGATTCGAGATCTTTTGGACTTCTAAAACCAAATCTGTTTAGTCTTCTTTTCGTTTTGTCGTAAGAACAGCAGCAGATAAAGCGATACTCACACTTGCTAAGAAGAGGGCTACTTCTGAGCTGTGCTCCCCTGTAGCAGGTAGTTTTTCTTCATCTTTAGCTCCCGGAGTTTTGGTATCAGCTACTGGACTTGGAGTGAGCGGGTACTCAGGTTTTTCAACAGTTGGAGCTGCTTGATCTCCAGCTGTAGCCAATACACCTGTGTAGGCTGGCTTTTCATTTACCAAGGTCTCAACTGCATTGACGCCACCCTTAAACTCAGGGACTTCATTTGCAGCCGCTAGGACCGCATTGGCTCCGCCTTTGTATTCTGGTAATTCGTGAACCAAGGCTTCTGCCGCATTGACTCCGCCCTTGAACTCAGCTAGGTCATGAACAGCTGCTTCTGCCGCATTGACACCGCCCTTAAACTCAGGTAGGTCATGAACAGCCGCTTCTTCTCCAGCTGTTCCGTAAGGACCTGTATATTCAGGAACTTCAAGAACTGGAGGTTGCTCCTCACCCTTGCTGCTTGTAGGAGCGTCTGGTTTAGCAACCTTATCTTGTAATTGGTTGAGATAGTCTGCGAAGTAGGCCACCATTCTTTCCGTCAAGAGATGGTTATCCGTCGCATATTTCATGCTTGCCTGAACGCTAGCTACTTCCTCTTGATTGTCTTTGTCTGTTAATTTCTGCGCCTTAGCTAAAGCTGCTTCATAGCCAGACATGTCAAGTGGTGTTTCTGCTACCTGTGGACGGGTAAAGATGAGTTCCGCTGCAGATTGGTATTTATCGCCACCATCTCCGTAAGTCTTGGTACCAGTAAGGACAATTTTCTTAGCCTTGATTGTCTTGCCAAAGTCAATGTCTTTTGGCTTGTTGTTATTTGGCCAATCTGTTACGGTGAAAGTATGTTCCTTACCAGACTCATCTGTGACAACCAGTTTCACATCTCGCAAGTTTCCATTTGAATCAGAGGCACGTGGAACATAGCGAAGTCCTGTGATTTCAGTAGGTTCTTTCAAGACCATGGTTGCAGGCTTGCCTACATCTCCTCCATTCCAAGATGTATGCCATAGGCTAGAAACATTGCCATCAAAGGCATTCTCTAGACCTTCACCTGGTTGAGCTGGCGCATCCAAACTTTCAAAGTCTTCTGCTACCAAGGCTGTCTTCTTCTGAACCAAAGCATTCTTCAAGGCTTCAATCTTAGCAATCTCTGCACGCGCTTCTTCTACGCTAATGTCATCATCTGCCTGACTGAGGTTAAAGACCGCCTCTTTCAAAGCATCCATAGACTCTTTCGTATAGTTGGTCATGGCAACCGTTGGCAAGTAGTTCTTGAGAGCATTTTCTGTCAACATCTTACCTGTTAGGGTAATTTCCTCGATGTGAAGATTATCCATCATGAAGTCGTTATAACCACGGAAGTTGGCATTTCCGCCAGCATCTCCATGAGTATTGCTTGCATTTCCAGTTGAGTAGATACCTACCCAAGTATCGCCTGTTTCTGCACCTGTCACGAGGAAGGTTGCCTTCTTGGCTTTCTTAGAATCCGTCCAAGTATTTGGCAATTCATGCATTTCCAAGTTGCTTGCTTGACTACCACGACGACCTGACTGGAATTCTCCCTTACCAACTACAAAAGCATAGGTATTGTCTGATCCAGCTTCGTATTCAAAGGTTACACGGTAAGTCTTACCTGCCTCAAAGCGGAAGTTTTGTGGGATGGTTTGGTAAACCAAGTTACGACGGCTAACCAGTCCGTTAGTCTTGAGTGACCAATTTCCATCGATAACATCATCGACTTTCTTACCGTTCCAACCACGCTGTGTATATGGATCGTGTTTTTCAGACAAGTGAGTCCGGTTGTCTTCGACACCTTCGACACCACCCACTACAAATGGGAAGATTCCTTGAGCTACATTTTCAAAGTCTTGTTTGAAGGTTCCTTGACCTGTATCATGCTTGTCCCCGTACATGCTTGAATTGTTTTCGAAGGTACGAATTTCATCAAAGTAAGTTGCTTCATCACCAGCTTCACGACTCAATGTCAGAGTGACATTTGATACATCTGAACCTGTTGTAAAGAAGGCATACATGTTTTGGAAGTAACTTGTATCATCAACTGTAGCATTTTCCCGACGATTGTTATGAGCATATGCTTTGATATAGTTGAGAGCGAGTGACTTATTGGTATAAGTAGTCACTTCTTTCTCGCCAGTATTCACTGTGATACTTGCCTTAGCATTACTACGGTTATCAACACCGACATAAACCGCATACTTGGTATTTGGTTTCAAGCCAGTCAGTTTCTGAGTAAGGCTGACCTTGCTCTTATTGCCTTGGATACGAAGCATTTCATTTGCACCCTGTGATTTGACAATTTCTGCCTTGGAAGCATCACCTGAAATGGTCCAGTGCTTCAAGGTTCCACTGTTAAATCCTTGGTCATAGATGTGCATGCCTTCGCTCCATGACATTTCAGGATTGGTTTGTTTTGAACGGTAGAGAACGTATGGTTGATTTGCTAGAAGGTCTAGGGTAATCTTGCCATCTTTTACAGTTAATTCTTGCTCTTCTGTCTTACCTTGGTCAGTTAGCTTGTAAAGGTAAACCTTGCTATTTGCCCAATCGCTTGGAAGTGTCCAAGTTGTTGCACCAGCCTGCGTATTGAAGTAGTACATTTTTTCCTTATCAGTAGGAAGTTTCTTACCATTTGCATCCCAGTTCCAAGGAGTCAAGTAAGCTGAACCATCTTGGATGACACGTCCGTTAAGCGTTACTGTACGTTCGCGGTATTGCGGGCTATTGACATCATTTGACTTACGAGTCACAACAACCTTGTTACCTGCTGCATCGACTAGCTCAACCTTCATTTCTGGAGTCCATTTATAGGTGCTACCATTATCGGTCATGGTAACTGGTGTACCATTTTCCCATTTACTTACAGTGAAGTGTTGGAAGTACTTAGTCATGACGTCATGGGCAAAGAGGTTAGTCACGTAGCCATTGTAGTCGCTTCGTCCTTGCCAGCCTTCAAAGTCTTTCATGCTGTAGCCACCTAGAAGTGGGTAGTTGGCTGCACCACCGTAACTTCTGTAGTCCCCAACCCAAGAATCTTTTTGGTGGTTGCGGATAAAGCGTGTGATAGCACTGTTGATACCTTTATTAGTGTAGCCACCATAGGTCAAGTCAGCTGCCCAGTGTTGGAAGGTAGAGTCGTATTCACCACCATGACCCCACTCAATCGCAAAGCGCCAGCCTTGTTTGTTGATTTCTTTAGCAAGAACGTGGGTAGCCCAGGCACCGTTATCACCTGATTGACCATTGCCCCATACGTCCACATAGATAAAGTCGAGACCATCACCAAGTTTTTTCTTCAAGTCTTCCCAGCGAGCCAAGCGTCCATGTGCTAGGTCATAAGCAGCATCAATGTTGATACCTTGGTCTAGCCAGTTCCATCCGTAGCTGTAGCTTCCATCTGGATTCTTACGAAGAATATTTTCATTGAAGTATTTAGATTCAGGATAAGTTTCAGAAGCGTTAACGTGGATACCAAGATATGCACCATACTTCTTAGCTTTCTCAATCAAGGTCTTAAAGTCTTTAGCTCCACCAATACGTTGTCCAATATCTGCGTAGTTCAAGTGACCAGAGTCATGTCCCTCACTACCATATCCTTTAAGGAGAACACCCTGTCCAAGACCATCTGTATGGAGATTGATCTTCTTGATACCATCTAGAGTCATAAGGAATGGGTTTTGTGCTTGTGAACCAAAGTTCATCGCGATACGGTAAGCCGTGATATCCTTGACTTTTTCCCAACCTTGAGGGTTGTTCATAATGCTACGGTAAGCAATAGCTCCATCCTGCCAGTCGACCTTATTATCCGCATTGGCATCCTCAGTAATGACAACTTTAGCACTTGGAAGTTCCTTAGTGTACTCTGGATATACAATCCCTTTATAGGCTTTTTCCCATTGCCATTCAGAACTTTGAATTCCCACATAGTTTGTATTTCCAACAGTTTGTTTGAATGCTGTCAAACGAGTCCAGTCATTCGAACCACCACCGTAGCTGTTTTGAGAGTTACTCCAAACACCTGCAGCAAGCTTATCTGTAGAAACAAAACCATACATGTAACCCTTAGCCAAATTTTTCATTGGATTTGTTACAGCAATATGTTCATCTCCACTGACATGGGTATTGTTTGACATCGTTGCTCCGTCAAACTTAGCTCCAGTTTGGTCGCTTGAAATCGACACAAGTGAGTTCCCTAAGAAATTGATAGAGGAGAGAAGTTTTCTTTCATCATCAATCTTCTGACCTGGAGTAACTTGATTGTGGTTGACAATCTTGGTCACATCAAAATGCAATTGATTTTCCACAACTTGCAAGCGTACAATCATATCTGCATTGATGAAATTCTTCTCATCACGAAGCTTCATCAAGTACTCTGCAGTAGTATCATTGATCTTCTTATAGGTGACTTCAGGTGTAATTTCGTGATTGTTTACTAAGATTTTCTTAAGTTGTTGAACTTGTCCTGGCAAAGTATGACCATTCAAGGTGTATTCCTTGACACGAGGAAAGGCTTGGTCAATCACTGCCTTGAGGACCTTAGACTGGATCGTATCATAAGTCACCTTGCTATCATCAACGGCAGGACCTGTTTCTTTCTGGGCAGGAGTATCATCTGCTTTTACACCTTCTTGATTGTCTGTTTTAACGCTAACAACCGTACGGTCATTGCTATAAGTTCCTGCCTTGAGAAGGATCTTCTTCTCATTTTTAAGATTCTCATTAACAGCAGCTGGCAAAGTAACTGTATCAAAAAGTTTTACATCATTATTTGTTGCATTCAGCTGACCATCTGATTTTAAACTAATAGTCAGATGATTCACTGATCCATTTACTGGAGCTGCAACACGACCGCCCTGATACCATGTGCTGTTACCTGGAGTTTTGTATTCCCAGAACCAGCCACCTTGGTCATATCCAACAAAAACATTGTTCTTGGTATCTTTAAATTTCAAGAACACACCAAAGCGTGATTTGCTCTTTTCAGAATCATCTTTGAAGGTTAAATCAACCGTCGCATTTCCATTAGCATCAACTGTCAATCCTTGTTTTTCAAACAAGGCTGGTTTATCGCCATTGTCGTTCTGTGCAGTTGAAGACAATTGATTGTAGCGAACACCCTTTTCTTCACGAATAGTGACGGTTCCTTGTTGCTCTTTATTCGCTACTGTTTGCCATTCAGGAGTCACTGTCTTAGGTGTTTCAGGTTTAGCAGCTGCAGGTTTATCCTCTTTTGGTTTTTCTTCAGCCGGTTTTTCTTTCTCTTCCAAGTCTGCTGGTTTCACACTTGAAATTCCCTGTATGTGGTCTTGGATCCATTTTAGTTGAGCTGGTGAGAAGAGAATGCCTCCACTACGTTTTCCAACTACACCATTTTGGTGAACACCGACTAGTTTGCCTTCTGTATCAAAGACACCGCCGCCACTAGCACCCGGTTTTCCTCCTTGGTAACCAATCCCTTGGACACCTTCTCCGTATGGTTCTGCAAAATCAACTGTAGTATTGACAACCGGATTCAATTTTCCTTCTGGATAACCAAAGACATGAAGCTTATCTCCAATTTTCTTAACAACTGGCTTTTTAGTTACTTCAACAGGCGTATTTTCGAGAACTGTACGCAATCTCACAAGGGCCAAATCATTTTTGAAGCCCTTCAGATAGCCTTCACGATCCCAATGAATAATATCTTTCTTGCTAAACTTGACATCTGGCAATCCTGGATATGAGATACTATAGATATCTCCATCCCCTTGGTCATTATCCACAACCTTACGGATATTGCCGTCTTGGCTGTCCTTGATAAAGTTATGAGAAACCGTCAAGACAAGGTCTTTAGCAACGACAATACCGCTACCTTCTCCTGATGGCGTCTTAATCTTAACAGTCGCGCCGTAGTTTAATTCCCCATTGGCCGTTTTAGCCACATCTTCTGGGACGAGCTTGCCAGTATCTTGGACCAATTGATCCTTGTCAACTTCGCGCCCATTGTCTTCAGCTTTCTCCAACTTATCTTCTAATTCTTTTGGCATATTGCTTGGATTTTCAGACTTTTCTTTTTCTTGAGCCAACAACTCTTCTTCTGTTTGTGGGCCTTCAGTAGTTTCAGCTGAACCAGGATTCTGAGCGGCAGCTTCCTTGTCAAAATCGTGCCCCTCATCACTAGCCTTCTTATCCAAATCAGCTAGTTCACTCGGCAAATTATCTGTTGAACCAACTCTTGCTTGATCAGCTAATACTGGGCTAGCTACGAAGAAAGTCGCTCCAATCATCACCGAAGCTACTCCAAGCGTAAATTTACGAATACTGAACTTACAGCGTTTTTCAAAAAATCGTTTATCCATGAACTCCTAAATCCTTTCATTTTCCAGTAAGCGTTTACATTTCTTTTTTAAAAAATACTCCTTTCTCTGAAAGTGCTCTGCTTAACTGTTATAAATAAAAAATAATTGTACTTTTAATATAACAAATAAAAGACCAGAAAGCAATAGGAAATAGGTAAAATTCACTAAAATTTTCTCTTTTCTGAACAGTGCTGACGCTTAGAATTTTAAGAATAGCTTTACAGCTATAAAAAAATTCTATCTCAAAGAATCTAATAAACAGTTTCATTTCAAAAACAGATTCTTATCGGATAGAAACCATCAAAATAAGGACCGAAAATCAGATTTTTTATCATTTTTTTGCTATGATTAGATAGAAGAAAAGTTAAGGAGAAGACAATGATATTAATTACAGGTGCGAATGGTCAACTCGGTACTGAACTACGTTATTTACTAGATGAACGAAATGTGGACTATGTTGCCGTGGATGTGGCCGAAATGGATATCACTAATTCTGAAATGGTTGAGA
Organism: Streptococcus sp. HMSC062H02; assembly: GCF_001813005.1. Lineage (GTDB taxonomy): Bacteria > Bacillota > Bacilli > Lactobacillales > Streptococcaceae > Streptococcus > Streptococcus oralis_S. The sequence goes on along the minus strand of NZ_KV811132.1, from coordinate 51,740 downwards.
AGGTATTTGCTGAGGTTAAACCAACTCTGGTCTATCATTGTGCAGCCTACACTGCTGTTGATGCTGCAGAAGACGAGGGGAAAGAACTGGATTTTGCCATCAACGTAACTGGAACTGAAAATGTAGCCAAGGCCTCTGAGAAATACGGAGCTACTCTCGTTTATATTTCAACAGACTACGTCTTTGATGGAAAGAAACCCGTCGGACAAGAGTGGGAAGTCGATGACCTACCTGATCCGCAAACAGAGTACGGGCGTACCAAGCGAATGGGTGAGGAACTCGTTGAAAACCTTACGTCACAGTATTACATCATCCGCACTGCTTGGGTCTTTGGAAATTATGGCAAGAACTTTGTCTTTACAATACAAAATCTTGCCAAAACTCACAAAACTCTTACTGTAGTCAACGACCAACACGGCCGCCCAACTTGGACACGTACCTTGGCTGAGTTCATGATTTACTTGACTGAAAATCAAAAAGCATTTGGCTACTACCACTTATCAAATGACTCCACTGAAGATACCACTTGGTACGACTTCGCTGTCGAGATTCTTAAGGACAGTGATGTTGAAGTGATTCCGGTAGACTCCAGCAAGTTTCCTGCAAAGGCCAAACGTCCCCTCAACTCAACTATGAGCTTGACAAAAGCAAAGGCGACAGGTTTCGTCATTCCAACCTGGCAGGATGCCCTTAAAGAGTTTTATAAACAAGAAGTAAGAAAATAACAGATTACGACATACATAAAAAGCAAGAGAACTCAAAGTCTCTTGCTTTTTAGTATCTGATTAGTTAATGACTTGTTGCGTCTTGGCATAGTTAGCCTCGACTGCTTCTTTTTCAGATTTCCACCAGTCTTGGTTGTCTGTGTACCATTTGATGGTATCTTTGAGACCTGCTTCAAAGTTGGTAAACTCAGGCTTCCACCCTAGTTCATCACGAAGCTTGCTAGCATCGATAGCATAGCGAAGGTCGTGACCAGCTCGGTCCGTCACATGGTCATAAGCATCAGCTGGTTGCCCCATTTCCTTGAGGATGAGTTCTAGGACTTCCTTATTGTTCTTCTCACCATCCGCACCAATCAAGTAAGTTTCGCCAATTTGACCCTTTGTCAAAATTGTCCAAACACCTGATGAATGGTCATTGGTGTGAATCCAGTCACGGACATTCTTACCTTCACCATAGAGTTTTGGCTTGATACCACTCAAGATATTGGTGATCTGGCGCGGAATAAACTTCTCGATATGTTGGTAAGGACCATAGTTGTTTGAACAGTTCGAAATAGTCGCTTTAACACCAAATGAGCGAACCCAAGCTTTGACAATCAGATCTGAAGCTGCTTTAGTTGATGAGTAAGGCGAGCTGGGATTGTACTTGGTTTCAGCCGTAAATTTCTCACCTGGACCTTCTCCATGACCTGGCAAATCTTCACGCAGAGGTAGGTCACCATAGACTTCGTCAGTTGACACATGGTGGAAACGAAGGTCGTATTTACGAGCTGCTTCCAAAAGAGTGTAAGTCCCAATGAAGTTGGTGTGGATAAATGGACTCGGATCATTGAGCGAGTTGTCATTATGGCTTTCTGCCGCATAGTGAACAATGGCATCTGCTTGAGCAGCTAGCTTATCGACCAAGGTTGCATCTGCAATATCTCCAACAACCAACTCAACACGATCACCTAAAATTGCTTCAATATTGGCACGATTACCCGCATAAGTCAGCTTGTCCAGCACTGTCACATGGACATCTGGGAAGTTGTTATAGACATAATGAACAAAGTTAGAACCGATAAAACCAGCCCCACCTGTCACGATGATATTTCTGTATTCAGTCATTTTTATTCCCTAATTTTTTTACAAATCTTCTTTTCTTAGTGGTTTGACATCCTTAAGCAGTGGATGATGTTTATCTGCTTCCGAAACTTCTGCTTCTGCTAGGTTTTCCCACTGGATGCCCAAAGCTGGGTCTGTATAGTTGACAAAAGCATATTTAGGCTTGAGTTCAAGTGCCCAGTAGTCATTGACCAGATAGCTATAAGAAACTGTATCCGAGAGGACTTGGAAACCATTGGCTACGCCGCGAGGGACAAAGATTCCCTTACTTGCATCAATCTCGGTCTGATAAACATTTCCAAAAGTCTCACCTTCACGTAGGTCAACCCAAGAACCCAGAACCTTGCCACCATCTGCTACTGAGATATACTTGTCCCAAGGTTCAGCATGGAGGCCTCGGAGAACATTTTTGCGAGAAAAGCTGACGTTATTTTGCAGTTTTCCTTCAGCAAAGAAGCTTTCAGGAAAACCAAGCGGTAGCATCTTTTCTTTCTGAAAATTCTCTTTAAACCAGCCACGATTGTCACCATGAACCGGAATGTCAAACTCTAACATACCTGGAATGGCATCAATCTTGTGCACTGCAAGTGTTTTGCCGAAAAAATTATCTGTCATCTAGATTTCTCCAATCAAACGGAGCAAGTATTGCCCGTATTCATTCTTCTTGAGAGGTTGCGCCAACTTCAGCACATCTTCGCGGCTGATATAACCCATTCGGTAGGCAATTTCTTCCAGATTGGCAACCTGAACATTTTGCATCCTTTGAACCGTTTCGATATATTGGGAGGCCTCTAACAGGCTCTCATGTGTCCCAGTATCCAGCCAGGCAAAACCACGTCCCATAACTTCAACTGACAAATCCCCACGCTTCAAATAAGCATTGTTAACATCTGTGATTTCCAACTCTCCACGAGCACTCGGTTTTATCTGTTTGGCAATCTCCACAACGTCATTGTCATAGAAATAAAGACCTGTCACTGCATAGTTAGAGCGAGGATTCTCCGGTTTTTCTTCTATGGAAATAGCATTCATGTCTGTATCAAACTCGACCACACCAAAACGCTCTGGATCCTTCACTTGGTAGCCAAACACAGTCGCACCCTTCTCTTTCTTGGCTGCCTTTTGAAGCATTTTGCTCAAACCAGGCCCATGATAGATATTATCGCCCAAGATCAAAGCAACACTATCGTCGCCGATAAATTCTTCACCAATAAGAAAAGCCTGAGCAAGTCCGTCGGGACTAGGCTGTTCCGCATAGGAAAGCTTGATCCCAAATTCGGAACCATCCAAGAGCAGGTCCTTAAAACGGGGTAAATCCTGTGGTGTTGAGATGATCAAAATGTCCTTAATCCCTGCCAACATCAAGGTTGACAAAGGATAGTAAATCATGGGTTTATCATAAACTGGCATCAGCTGTTTTGACGCAGCTCGAGTAAGTGGGTACAGTCGGGTACCTGAACCACCCGCAAGAATAATACCTTTCATAATAGGCTTCCTTTCTGGCTAATTACCTATCCTATATTATATTTCATTTTGTCCCAAATTCCCTAAGGAATTTACTTCAATTTGGATAAGGCAGCTTTTAAATAGTCTCCGTCTCGAAGAGCAGTTCCAACTTTCCTAGCTTGTTCTGAAAGTTCCTTGTAGTCTTGAAGTGTCAAATCATCTAGTACTTTTTGGAGGTCGTGTAGAGAATCAACTGCTAGACCACACTGTTTATCCAGAACAAAATGTGCGAGAGCCGACTCTTTCCAGACTATTAGGGGAAAACCTGAAGCTAAGTAGAGAGAGGCCTTGTGCGAGTTGTTAAAGCGTAGATAGTTTCCGTAAGAACCTTGGCAGGTCTCTGAGCTGTCTCCGTCCCATACCAAACCAAAACTACCTTCAAGAGCAGCGGGGAGGTCATCTGGCATAAAGGAACCAAAGTAGCTAGTGTTTTTCAATGCACGACTTTCATCGTAGCCCACCCCATACAAGTTATAGGCGGGCTGGTCTGGCAAGTTATAAAGATAACCTGACTTTGCAGGGTTCAAATTTCCAGCTACAATAATAGGCTGGTCTTTTTGGAGATTTGGTTTTTCAGCAAAGTTTGGAATCAGATAGTCAAAAATCTCCAAGCTAACCATTTTATCTGCTGGCACTCCTTGACCTACCAGAACTTTCTTCATGATATCGTTATGAACGATAATGCCATCCACTGACATCAAGGCTTTCTTTTCCTGGAAGTAATTGCGCACTTTATGACGAAATTTCACTTCTGAACCTGCTGCATGACGCAAGGTTTCAATATCATGGATCAACAGATAGAATTTTGCTCCTCTTTTTTGCGCCTGCTTGATGAGTTGTGAGACGAAAAATGTATGGTGGATAATAGGGAACTGAATCACCAATTCATCTCCAGCTCCCAACTGATCAAACACAGACTTGGTCGCACGATATTTGTGTTGTTGAGCTTTAAAGAAATTCATCTTATACCAATTCTCAACCTTGAGCTCCAAGCCCTCATAACCCTCTGAGATTAGAATAGCTTCCACGTCATTTCGTGCCTTACTCCCTGCATTCTTTTCGTGTGCATTATGCAGAAATGAATCTTTCAGATAATATTTCACCTTTTCTCCCCTTTATCCGTGATGTTCTTAGATACTCCCTAGTTCTTCTTCTACCACATCCAATGCACGTTCAACAGTCACGTGCATATCATAGTATTTATAATCTGCCAAGCGACCACAGAAGATAACGTGGCCATTTTTCTCAGCTTCTGCTAGATACTGCTCATAAATAGCATTGTTTTTGGCATCATTGATTGGATAGTAAGGCTCATCTCCTCTTTTCCAATCTGCTGGATATTCTTGAGTAATAACCGTCTTGTCCTGAGTCCCAAACTCAAAATGTTTGTGTTCGATGATACGCGTATAAGGAATATCACGTTCAGTATAATTGACTACAGCATTTCCTTGATAATTTTCTTGGTCCAGAATCTCATGCTCAAAACGGAGACTGCGATACTCAAGTTCACCAAACTTATAGTCAAAGAACTGATCAATCATCCCTGTGAAGACAATCTTAGTTGCTGAAGCCTCCAAGTTCTCCCGATCAGCAAAGAAATCTGTATTAAGCTCTACTTCGATTCCTTCCAACAACTTTTCGATGATGACATTGTAACCACCAATTGGAATCCCTTGGTAACGGTCGTTGAAATAATTATTGTCATAAGTCAATCGAACTGGTAAACGCTTGATGATAAAGGGTGGTAGTTCAGTAGCAGAACGCCCCCATTGCTTTTCGGTGTAACCCTTGATTAGCTTTTCATAGACATCCGTACCAATCAACTTAATGGCTTGTTCCTCTAAGTTTTTAGGCTCAACATCTTGCATGTGTGTCGTCTGCTCAGCAATTTTGTCCTTGACTTCTTGGGGTGTCTTTGTCCCCCACAAAGCATAGAAAGTATTCATGTTAAAAGGCAGATTGTAAAGATGTCCTTGATAGTTGGCAATGGGAGAATTGATGTAATTGTTAAACTCCGCAAACTGATTGACATAATCCCAGACCTTTTTATTGGATGTATGGAAGATATGAGCCCCATACTTGTGGACATTGATTCCTTCAACAGATTGGCAATAGATATTCCCACCGATGTGGTCACGTTTGTCAATCACCTTCACCTTCTTGCCACGTTTGTTGGCTTCGTGGGCAAAGATTGCACCTGACAAGCCAGCACCGACAATCAAATAATCGTACATAAAATCTCCTTATTTCTTTAAAACACTTTTTAGTTCTTGAAAATCCAAGACACGTAAGACCAAAACCAAGCCACCGTAGACTAGGAAGCCAAGCAGAGAATAGATCAAGACATTCACAACAGACGAGAAGTGCATGAAAGCTTGTACAGAATACAAAGCGCCGTACATCAGTAGTGCTGCTAGAAGTATTTTTAGCATGGATGGTAGAATCTTGACCTCTTTTAGATACGAACGTGTAAAGTAGAGTTGGATCAGCCAGACCAAACCTTCAGTCGCAACAGATACAATTGAAGCTCCAATATAGCCCAGAGGCGGGATCAAGAGGAGATTCAAGCCCACACTAAAAACAGCTGGAATAGTTGTTGATAGCATAAATTCACGATTCTTATTGTGAGGAATCAAGATTTGAATTCCCATTATGTTAGTCCAGCCAATAAAGAACATTCTAAAGACCATGATGGCAATCGCATAGCGAGCATCTTGGAAGTCTTGCCCCAGGAAAAAATTGACAAAATCTTTGTTAACAATTAAAATCCCCGCAATCATCGGGAAGATAACCAAGTTATACACTAAGAAAGACATTTCATGTAACTTGTTAACCGCCTTTTGATTACCTGATGAGAGGAGATTGGAGACCCGAGGCAACATAACACTACCAAGCGACGTTACCAAAGTCAACAAAATATTCAATAATTTCAAGGCTTGATCATAGATCCCGACATCCTTGGTCGAAGACAAGGCACCCAACATGGTGCGATCTAGCGTGATGTAGAGTGAAATGGCAATCTGTGGCAGAAACAAGAGAATGACTGGTTTGATATGCTCTTTGGCATAGGCTATATCCAAATGCGGCTTGCGAATGTGCTCCCGAGCAGGAAGCCACATACTCAACTGACCTAGTAGATCATAGGCAACCAAGAGGATGATATACAAGTACAAGTCGGATGGTTTCTTAACAAATAGGAATATCGAAACAACACCTAGAAGTTTGACCATTGTGTTACGAGCTGTGATTTTTTTGAAATCTTCTAACCCTTGAAAAAGCCAAGAAATATCAAAACCACGAGACAGCAAACTAAAGCCAAGTATATAGGCAATTGGATTGTTCATCGACGGCACAAGTAAGCAGACAATGATATAAAGCGTAACTGCTAAACAGGTTGAAAGGACTTGTAAACTGTAAATACCCCAGAAGGTCTTTTCGACTTCCTTACGATGGCCGGAAATTTCCTTTGTCCCATAATTGGCTACTCCCAGCGTCGCCAGTAGGATAAAATAAGTCACGATAGAATTATAGTATCCGTATGACCCCAAATCATCCGAGGAGAAAACCCGAGTAATATAGGGTGTAGTAATGACTGGTAAAACGATTACTAACAGCTGATAAGAAAGATTATATAAATAATTTTTTAATACTTTCACAAGGAGTTCCTCGTTGTAGATTTCTTCGATTCAAATTCAATAACTGGCAAGGTTGCAAATAGAGTAAACATAAAAATATTATAAGACGGGCGAACCCAGAAGGCCTCAAACATACAGTTGACTGCTATTAAGGATAAGGCCGTCAATAGCAAATAATTCTTTTTGCGATAAAGAGACCAAGACCTAACTATGTATAACACGACCAATAAGAGAACTGGAATCATCCCATAGGTAAAGAGCATCTGAACGTAGGAAGAGTCTACATAGTCGTAGCTCAAAACGGATTCTGTACGCCCCCCATAACCGATAAATGATATGCCCCGAATCCCAAACCACTGCACTGCATATTTTTTTAGTGCCTCATGTCCTAGGTGTAATCTCATACTAAAAAAATTGTTTAGAGCCACATACATTGGATGAGACCAGGTAAATTTAGAAGAGAGATAAATCATTACTGAAGACGCTATACCAGCCGATAAAGGAAGTAAAGCAAAAAGCCGTCGCTGTTTATCATTTCGGAAATAAAAGTACAGAAAAATGAGCGCCATTACAGTAATAGAAGCGGCATTAAGCCTCGCATCGCAATATCGAATAATGAAATAAGCCAGACCAAATCCTAAGGCAGTCCGTAAAATAATGAATTTCTTTCTAAAGATATACGATATAGCTGTATATAGATAAAAACAGTGAGAAGCAAAATCAGTTGGATAAATAAAGCCAAATGAATTTCGAACAACGACTCCCGCAGATCGTGATTGGACAAATTGCAAGTTTGGAATAGCACCAATCACGGCCAAGAGCACTATCAATACAATAAAAAACAAGGCTACAACAGAGTATATTTTAAGTACACTTTCCATCTCAGCCTTGTAAAGAAAGACAAGCAGAAACATATACATCAATGCATTAAGGTTCCCAGTCTTATAGTAAACCATGCCCCCAGCAAAAAGAAGAATTGGTGCAAAGATGAGATAGCTTATAGAGTAGTGATGAATATAAGCAAATCGCATAGCAAGTAAAAGGACCGCAAAAAAAGGAACTAGATTAGAAATATTAGGTAAAACAGGAGCTAACATAGACGTATTGATCATATCTATGGAGACAACCACTATTAAAACTGCTGCAATTAGCAATTTATCACGTTCTAACTTTAACATTTTCTTTTTCCTTTTCTTCTTTCGTCCCTAACTCTTACTTAGGATTTTTTTAACTTTTTAAATTGATAATAGAGCCGCGGATACTTAGTAATTAAAACATAGAGGATCCTACGTTTCTTGCTAACTCTAGCATTCTTCAAGACAAGAGGCAAATAAGGCCTGGTTTCCTCCTGAAGTCTCTTGAATTCTACTGAATCCCCATCCTTAATCATCGTAAAGATAAGAAGACTTCCTGTAAAGAAGCGTGAAATGATAGCTTCTTGGAGTTCTGAACTCTCAGGATAGGTTGCATTCACAACCTCTTTTAAATGATCAATTGCTTCGTAAAACTCGTATTGTTTTGGAGTGAAAGCCGAGGCAGTAATGCTACCAGGTCTATGGTAATAATGGTAAATCGGAAGATGGTACAAGGCCACGGATTGGGCTTGGTTGAGATGCTCACTGATAACATAGAGGTCTTCGTAGATGCGCCCCTTGGGGAAGGGAGCTTTCTCAAGAAGTTCTTTCCGATAGAGTTTCCCACAAGCAGAGACCGTCACAAGGTCTCCATAAAGCATCTCAGTCAGAGCCTTTGCCTTGTCATAGACCTTAACTTGGTCTAAATCAAGCTGATCCAAGTGAAAATTTTGAAAACGATGATAGTGAGCTGTTGGCTCTACTTTGCCACTCACCATATCTGCTTGGGTACGACTTTGTAGCTCTGCTAGCAGTTCCAAGGCGCAGGGTTCCAGATAGTCGTCTGGATCTAGGAAAGTAATCCAGTCACCCTTGGCTTTTAAGACCCCATAGTTCCGAGCATCAGACAAGCCACCGTTGACCTTATGGTAGCTAGTCACCCAATCATATTGCTGGGCATACTGGTCACACAAGTGTCCTGAGCCATCACTCGAGCCGTCATCAATCAAGAGGACTTCCATATCCTTGTAAGTCTGATGTTCCAAACTCTCCATGGCATAATGAAGGTAGTTCTCCACATTGTAAACAGGCACAATTACCGAAATCATATTTTCTTTTCTTTCTCTTACTTAGTTTTACAGTTTAAATCTCAAATGAGCTTCTATCTGGAAGCAGTTGATCCATAGCCTTGATAAAGTCTGTCATCACCTGCTCCTCGTCTTGAATGTTAAATCCATCATTGATACACATAATTTGGTATTTGCCAGAATTTAGTATCTTCCAAAAATCTGGTCCGGCATTATCCAAAGAAAAGAGTCCCCCCAACTTAGGATTTCCGACAGCGTATTGACCACTGGCAATCTGCCAATACTTAAAGAGCCAAACATTGGTATCAGAAGGATTTCTAAAGCGACTAGCCGAGGTTCTTTCCAAGACAGCTTTTTCCTTTTCCCATACCAAGTTCATCGTTGATCTTAGTAGAGGATAGGGCAGATGACTCTCCCAGAAACCACAGATAAACTGACTATTTCTGTATAGTAGCGACTTAACGATACTTTTTAATCCCTGCTTTGGATCAAAGAATTGGCCATTCTTCAAAATTTCATTTCGACTGAAATAGCTAGTGACAATCTCCATGTCATTTATCTGAAAATTCCCCGTTCCATATCGCTCAGGAATAATCGGTGAAAGAGCCGTATTATATTTGGGTAAACCATCCTCTGAGAAAAAATCTGTCGGCTCGACTGGAGCTGTCAAATACATATCGTCATTAAAAAAAACAAAATGCTCAGAGAGTCCGGGGATCCGATGGATATTACTTTCGATAGGATTGGCAGAAAAAACTGGCAGGTAGTCATTGCAGATAATCTCTGTATGATCTACCAATACCAATTTATCACTGTTTAACTCTAACCAGCTTGGCTTTTGCTGGTCGGTCACGAGGTAGACCTTATTAACCCAAGGAGCAAATTTTTCAACTCCTCTAAACCAATATTTAAAGGTCCCCCATTCTCGGTAAGCCTTGACTGAATTCATACTCTGTTTAGAAGTATTAACCGATCCATCATAGCTTGATTTTTTTTCTTGCCACACAGGATCATTCCCATCAACCCAAGTAACAACAAAATCTATTTTATTCATAACTAATCTTTTCTATCTGTTTTATACAACTCCGAAAAGTTCTTGATGTAACTCTCCAAAGAAAACAGCTCTTTTTGTCTCTGATATCCTACTCGCCCAAATTTTTCTCTTTTTTCAGAACTATCTAGTAAGAGAGAAATGGCATTAGAAAGTTCTTGAGGACGATTTGGTTTGACTAAGCAACCACTTTTGTCATCTACTACCATTTCAGCTATTCCCCCATTGTTATAACCAACAACTGGTTTTGAACAAGCCATGGCTTCTAGGACCACTGTAGGTAGGGAATCAGGTTTTATACTTGGTAAGACAAAGATATCAAACATATTATAAAGTTCAGAAGTCTTATCGTAGTAATCAATACGATGAATTTGTGACACAACAGATGAAGAAGCTATTCTCTTATCTAGTTCTTCTAAGCGCCATTCTTCACCAGGAAAAACACCTCCAGCTAGGAAAGCCACCGCTTGCTCATTCTTTTCCAAAAGTGGCTCGACTGCTTCTATGAAATCATTTTGTCCTTTGATAGCATTGACCCGACCAATCATGCCAATCACAAGTGCATCTTGCGCAATGTCAAATTTTTCACGAATAGAAGACGCATCCATTGGATAATAGACAGTATTATCGACACCGTTATAAATCACTTCCACTTGGCTATCTTTGATAAAAGGAGACTGCTTGATATGATTAGCGACCGCTTGGGACACCGTCACAATCTTGTCTGCATATCGTCCCATGAGCATATTGATAAAGTCAGAAATAGCTTTGGGTTTGACGATAATCTCATGAACATGCCAAATCAAAGGCAGCTTGAGCTTGCGTTTCAAATAGATGCCCTCCAAAACAGCCGCTGTATTATTGTGAACCATATCTATACTGTGTTGTCGAGCATAGAGGGCGATTTGCTTAGCATAGAAATTATAAGAGCGAATATAGTCGGCAATGCCTTTAGGATTAAAGTATTTTCTACGTAAAATCGGATAATCCAACACACTGACCTGAGCCCCAACTTGACGCAAGGCCTCGACTAAAACACCATCATTTGGCAGGATGACATGAGCTTCAAATTCTTTGGAATCCAATCCTTTGATCAATTCCAATAAGACCTTATCTGCTCCATACATTTCTGCACCAGCATGCAAGTATAAAATCCGTTTCATTCCCTATCCTTTAAACACTTCTTCATAATCTGACACAATCTTTTCCCATGTGAAAGCTGAGAGGATTCTTTGGCTTGACTTGAAATCCAAGTCAGTTATTGCTGCCTGATCAAATCCTTCTACTTCCTCAATGACACGTGCCAACTCATCTTTTTTCCAATAAATGGCCCCATCTTCACCAACTTCACGGTTAAAGCCAACATCTAGCAACAAATTTAGTTTTGTGGATGCTAGGGCTTCCAGTAAAGAAGGGTTGGTTCCTCCAACCTCATGCCCATGGAAATAGGCAAAGGCGTTTTCACGAATGTACTTGAGTAACTCTTGGTCATAGACAGTACCGACAAATTTGACCCTAGGATCTTTGTCAAAACCAGTATCCCGTAACAACTGGTCGTAAAATTTATTCTGCTCCACATTTGTGATGAGAACAAAGTCCTTTTTGGACTTGGACTTGATAAATTCACGAATCATGGCTTCGTAGTTATTTTCAGGAACAAATCGTCCCACTACTAGATAATAGCCATTTTCGCTAACTCCTTTTTCCTGATACCAATCCCGAACTTTGGTATCTTCTGCTTTCAGGATTGAAGGAGCTGTATCTGTCCCATAGGCAATATAGGTGGTCTTTGGTTGATATTGCTTATAATCCTCTTGGATATATTGTTCAATATTTTTACTGTCACAGACCAATAAATCTGCATGTTTGACCATGAGCTGCTCTGAAAATTTCCAATACTTACGAACTGGTAAACTCCACTTTGCTCGCAACCATTCATGACCATCAGGATTTACCAGCAATTGGCCTCCGATGGCACGAATTTTTTTCTTAAGCCCAGAAATAAAAGGACCGATGCGACAAGCTAGAATGTAAAAAATGGGAGCCTCGTCCTTGTTTTCCTTAGCCAATTCAATAGCCTTGTTGACCGCTGCGATATCGTAAGCGATGGCGCGGGCAGGTCCGATATTGGGTACATCGATGTTGAAGCAAATGGCTCCATTGTGCTCAAACTGATCTTCCGTAATACCAGACTTGGCTGAATTTTCACGCATACAAGCAACATAGTATTGTATGTTGCTGTCTTTTTGATATTCGGTTAATTTTTCAACAAAGGTTTCAAATCCTCCATACTTAGCAGGAATCCCCTTTGAACCAATGATATAAACTGACTGTTTCATTTCTCTCCTAACAGGACTGAAGGGCAGAAATTACTTCGCCCCTTCCCTCATAAAGACCACTTTAACGGTCTTTAACAATATTTCAATATCTTTCCAGATTGTCCAGTCATCAATGTAAGCTACATCTAATTTGACAACTTCATCGAAATTTTTGATTTCACTTCGTCCACTAACCTGCCATAAACCAGTAATCCCGGGCTTAAAACTGAGACGACGTTTCTGTTCTGGCGTATACTTTTCATACTCATCAATAGTTGGAGGACGAGTCCCTACTAAACTCATATCCCCAATTAGTACATTCCAAAACTGCGGCAACTCATCCAAACTTGTCTTACGAATGAAGCGTCCAATTGTTGTGACACGTGGGTCATTGTCCATTTTGAACATCCCCCCCTGCATCGTATTCTGATTCATCAGCTGTTGTTTAATCTCTTCCGCATCTACACGCATAGAACGAAACTTATAAAAAGTAAAGCGACGACCATTTTTTCCAATACGCGTTTGAGAAAAAATGGCCGGCCCACCATCTCTTCGAATCAGTGGTACCAATACTAAACTAACTACAGCAAACAGAACAAGTCCAACAATAGCTCCGCAAATATCTACAATTCGTTTTGCAACTACATGACTAGGCTTGTAAAATTTTGTTGAAAAGGTTACAACATTCAAACCTGCCATTTCACGAATTTTTTTATCACTACCCAAATAGTCGTTAAAAGCATTTAGGTTGACTGTCACATCTATTCCCATTGTTTCAAAAAGAGAGATATAATCTTCAATATTATACTCCTCACTAGGTAGATTGATAAAAACTTCATCAACAACTTCATGAGTTGCAAAATTTAAAACATCTTCAACTGGTACTACTTTTAAGTGCTCATGTTGAAAATTAGGCTGATCTAAGACACTAACAGCTTCTAATTCCCATAAAAAATCACTCGATTCTAACAGTTTGTCTATTACCTTCTCTACTCTAGACGTAGCCGTAATCAAGAAAACTTTTTTTCTCCCTTTAAAATTTGGTAATAGACGTTTCCAATAGCGTTTAATACATAGATTCAATAGATATAGTAACACGGAATGCATTGTTAAAAAGTAGATCATTCCTCGTCTTGAAATACTAAAGCGTTCCTTCAAGAAAAAATTAGAAATACTTATTGCCAATGCAAAGAAAATAATATACTTCGCTATTCTGATAAACTCAGCCAAGTACCCTCTTTTGAAAAAATCTTGTCCATAATCACTAATATAAAAGACAAAATAATGGAGAATGTATAGGATAACCATTGAAGTGTATACAATCTCTGTTTCTTTAACAAAACTGAGTAAATAAGCTAAAATAATGACAAGAAAACTCTGGAATACTGCCAAAGAAATCTTCAATCCCTTTTCTTCCATAATATCTTCCCTAGGCTATTTATTATTTTTTGCCATAATTCCCATAGTTTCCATATGCTCCATAGGAGCCATATTTTTCGACTGAAGTATTAAATTTATTTAGAACTACTCCTAGAAATGGTTTACTTGTTTGTTCGAGTTGTTCTTTAGCTTTTTGGACATCGCGACGATTTGTTTCACCAGCCGCAGTCACAAAAACAGAAGCATCACATTTCTGTGTAATGATTGCAGCATCAATAACAACTCCTATCGGTGCGGTATCAACAATGATATAATCAAAGTATTTATGCAGAGTATCAATCATAGTTGCAAAATTTTCACTTTGTAGCAAAGCTGTAGGGTTTGGGGATACAGAACCTGCCTGGATAACAAATAAATTTTCAACATTTGTTTCGCATAAACCTTGTGATAAGTCTGTTGTCCCTGATAAATATTCTGTTAACCCTGTAATCTTTTCACGTGATTTAAAAACACCCGACATGACAGAATTACGGATATCCGCATCGATTAACAGTGTCTTATATCCCGCACGCGCGAAAGCCCAAGCAATATTAGTAGAAGTTGTTGATTTTCCTTCCCCAGGCTTTACAGATGTAATTGCAATTACTTTTAAATTATTCCCACTCAGTTGAATATTGGTGCGAAGCGCATTGTAGTACTCTTCAGCTTTTCTTGCCTGATCCAATTTTTTGTGTGCAATTTCTAACGTTGGCATTTCTCTCTCCTATCTCAATTTATCCAAGTTTGGAACAACTCCCAAGAGTGCAATTTGCATAACATCCTCAACATCTTCTGGGCGTTTCACTCGTGTATCCAAGAGTTCGACAAGGAGAACAGTGACAACCATCGCAACTGCTCCCACAAGGAATCCAACCATTGTATTACGACGAATATTTGGAGACGATGGCGATGTTGCAGGACGTGCTTCTTCAAGTGTAGTCACATCTGAAACGCGCGTTACACTGATGATTTTTTGAGCAGCAACCTCTCTCAAAGAGTTGGCAATCCGACTTGCTTCTTCTGGTACGCGATCAGTAACAGAGATAGAGACAATACGCGTATCAACAGGAACTGTTACTTTAATTTTACTAGCAAGACCTTTTGGAGGGAGTTCTAGTTTCAAATCAGTCGCAACCTTCTCTAAAACGTCTTGCGAGAGAATGATTTCTCGATAGTCTTTTACCAAGTAAGATCCTGCTTGCAAGTCTTGGTTAGTCAAGCCAGGCTTATCTCCCTGATTACGATTGACCACATAAATTCGGGTCGTACTCGTAAACTCCGGCTTCACAATAAAACTACTGTAGGCAAATGCTACTGTCCCTGTCACGAATGCCACCAAAGCAATTAAAAATTTTCGTTTCCAAAGGATTTTAAGCAAGTGAAATACATCGATTTCCATCATATTTTGTTCTTTCATTTTTTCTCCTAAATCAATTGATCCATTATTATTTTTCGGGGATTATCCTTAAAAAGTTCCTTAGCCTTATCTTCACTGTATTTTTTGGCAATGATATCATAGGCTTCCTCCATATGAGGAGGTCTACCATCTAAGTTGTGCATATCACTTGCTATCACGTGAACCAGATCTCGTTCCAAGAAATACTGGGCTCTCTTTTTCATAAATTTATAGGTTTCTCCAAAGAGTTTTGGTTTCAAAACATGAGAACTATTAACCTGAGTATAACATCCCATATCAATCAGTTCTCGCACGCGCTTTTCATTGTTTTCTAAAGCATCGTAACGTTCAATGTGGGCAATGACGGGTGTAATACCTAACATTAGAATATCACTCAATCCCTTATGCATATCTCGATAGGCTGTATTCATACTAAACTCAATCAAAGCATAGCGACTATCGTTAAGGGTTGGGATTAATTTCTTTTCTAACTTCTCAACAACATCTGGCGTATAGTAGATTTCTGCTCCATAGGCAATGATTAAGTCATCCGCAACTTCCTTAGCCATTTCTCGCACCTTCAGAAAGTTGGTTGCGATTTTTTCTTCAGGAGTTTCGAACATCCCTTTTCGTCTATGCGAAGTGGAAACAATTGTTCTCACTCCTTGACTATAGGCCTCTCTAAGTAGTTTTTTACTCTCCTCTATTGACTTTGGACCATCATCCACATCAAAAACGATGTGCGAATGGATATCTATCATGCTACTTGCCCTCCATCACATCATTGATAGCAGCTTTAGCAGCAGCTAAACTACTATCGTCAATTTCCATCATGTAGAGGTTACTATCTGGCATAGCATAGGATGGAAGATCTGTTCTACCCGTTCCTTTCAAGTCTTGAGAATTAACCTTATACTTACCACCACTATCCAGCTGGGTATTGACCAAATCCATCATGGTTTCTAGCGGCATATTGGTTTGCAAAGAGTCTTGTAATCCTTTGATGATGTTATCGTAGTTTTTTAAAGCCTCAGTTGACGTCAACTTCTGAATAATAGCAACAATGACCTTTTGCTGGTTCCGACCACGATCACGGTCTCCATCTGCTAAAGAGTAGCGTTCGCGGACAAAGCCAAGGGCCTGTTCCGAATCTAGATGAACATTTCCTACAGGAAAATGGTACTTACCATGCAAAGAAGTGAAATCCTGATCATTATAGACATCAACGCCACCTAAAAGGTCAATCAATTTCAAGAAAGAAGTGAAGTTCAAACGAACATAGTAATTGATATCAACCCCGTATAGGTTTTCCAAAGTATGAATTGACGAGTCCACTCCATAGATTCCAGCGTGGGTCAATTTATCCTTTTGATTGTTTCCTCCATCCGCAATCGGAACATAGGAATCTCGAGGCGTTGTAGTCAGAAGAATTTTCTTGGTATCTCGATTCACAGTCATTAGAATATTCACATCAGAACGAGATACTGAACTAATCGGTCCGTAGGTATCAATTCCACTGACATAAATATTAAACGTCTGATTTTTAGATACCTTTGGTGCCGCAACATCCTTAGTTAGTTTTTTTGTATAGATTTTTTTAATTTTCGAAGCATAATCTGGATACTCTGCTTCGATGATGTTTTCAAAAATACTATTTAAGACAATTGCTTTCGTTTCGCCAGAAAGCAGACTCTTATAAGCTGCCAGATAAGAAGCACTCTGTTCAACTGTCAAGTCTTTACTCTGTGTCGTCTTAATATCTGCCATCAACTTTTGGATATTATCATTATCTGTTTCAGTCGGACCTGTTACACTATCCAACTGAGTAACATTGTTGATTTCACTGTCTTTTAAAACGACCACACTCATCGAATACTCTGAATAGTTTGATGTCGCATTGATGTGATTGGTCAACCCTACAAACTGATGAAGTGCAAATAGTGAGACAGAACTGACTAGTACAGCAAGTGTCAAAAAGAAAACCGTAAACTTTTCGGCTTTTTTATAAACTATCAGCAGAGTTGCAATTACAATAGAAATTAGAATTAAAATCGTAGCCAGAATATTTAGATATCTAAAGGCCAGGATATTATGTTTAAAAATCAAGAACAACAAAAAACCACTCAATAAAAAATAAATGACTAATAAGAATATATTAATATTTCGCTTCGCATTCCCTAAACGAGCTCTCTTTGAGCGTCTACTCATAATAATCTCCTAAACCTTCATAATTAAAACCATTATATCATAAACCAACAATAAATGCCATTCATTCATTATAGTTAAGCGTTTTTATTTATACCTTTTTCCCAAAAAAACTCAGGTCATTTACTCGTTTTTAGTTTAACGGATACAAAAACAAGGCTCCTGAATAGGAAACCTTGTTCTCATCTTATTTTACGTGGTTTTCAAACTCTTTTTGGCTCTTTTCGATAGCTTTTTTACTTTCTGCTTCCCACTTAGCCTTGGCTTCGTCAAATTGTTTCTTGGTAACAGGGTCTTTTTGTAATTTCATGTACTTATAATTATTTCCGTCACCCTTGATACCTACTAGGGAGTAGGCACGTGTAAACGGAGTTACTTTGGTTACAGAGGCTGTACCACCATTTGACATAGCAGACATGACTAGAGAATTGTCAATCATCCAAGCTTGAGCTTCAGCGTATTTTTCATAACGCTTAGCAACATCTTTGTTCTCAGCATCTGCTTCTTTCAGGAGTTGTGTATAGGTATCGAGCCCCAAACTCTTAATGAGCTCTGAATCTTCCTTGGCATCAAGACCAAAAATCTTGAGATAGAAGCCAGTTTCAGCATTGAAGGGATCTAGGTAAGTTGATGGATCCTGGTAATCACCAACCCAACCATCAAAGTTTAGGTCGTAGTCACGAGCTGCTGGATTTGGTGCTAGGAAGGCAACATTTCCAAAGTCATCTGTAGAAAGCTGTTGAACATCAATGACGATATTGTCAGAACCTAGTACTGTTTCAAGGGTTTGTTTAACCGAATTCATACCAGAGACCGCATTTTTATTTGTCTGATCAACAGGGACATCCAAATGGATTGGGAAAGTCACGCCTTGGGCTTCCAATTCCTTTTTAGCTTCCGCAAATTTTGCTTGGGCCTTTTCCTTGTTGAAGTAAGCATCTTGAGCGTCTGCCAAATTGATACCTGACCACTCAGTTCCGTAGTTCACAAGCTTAGAAGCTGTTACTTCTCCAAAGGTCTTATCTCCCACCTGGACAAATGTTGGGGGAACCAGAGTATTACGAAGGGTTTTGCTCGCTGCTTCTTCACCGTTAGATTGAGCAGAGTAGGCTGTTCGATCAATTCCAAAGTTGATAGCCTGACGGAAATTTTTATTTAAGATAGCTGTTTGAGCTGATTTCTTTTGTTCGTCCGTTGTTTTAGCGGTATGATTATAGGTTTTGCGGTTGACGTTAAAGTTAAAGTACCAAGATGTCTTGTCTTGTAAGCTATAGAGGATATTGTCTTGGTATTTTTCTTTTGTCTTAGCATAATTCGAACTGTTTGGATAGACTCCTGCAATCGAGTAAGCACCACTTTCAAAGTTTCGAATGGTCATCTCCTGATCTGACCCATCAAAGTAGGCTAACTTAACTTTTTCAATGGTTACTTTATCATGGTCATAATAGTGTGGATTCTTCACATATTCGATCGAAGATTTTGATGTGAAATCTTTTAACAGATATGGACCGTTATAAAGGATGCTGTCTGGTGTCAAGGTACCAAAGTCTTTATCTTTTGATTTCAAAAACTCTTCGTTGACTGGGAAAAGAATACTATTGGTTGTCTTAGAGTTCCAATAAGGTTCTGGTCGTGTCAAAGTGTACTCAACCGTATAGTCATCCAAGGCTTTGACACCAACAGTTGAAAAGTCATTGGTCACACCCGTCACATAGTCATTCAATCCCTTGATTGAATTTTGAATCAGATCCATGGCTTGCCCCTTGTTGTCCGCAGCATATTTGATCCCAGTGACAAAATCCTGAGCTTTGACTGAAGCGTATTCCTCACCATCAGCCGTATACCACTTGGCATCTTTTCTAAGCTTGTAGGTATAGGTCAAACCATCTGATGAAACAGACCAATCCTCCGCAAGAGCAGGTACGAGGTTCCCATAGCTGTCATTTTCTAGCAATCCATCTACGAGATTGGTAATAACGGCAGTGTTATCTGCATAATAATCTAGAAGATAGTTAAAAGTTGTTGGATTCGCACTAAATGTTGATGAATAAGTGCTAGTATCTGTGTTGGACTGTCCACATGCAGAGAGCAAAATCCCTGTCGCTAAGACAAGACCTGTCCCGATTAGTCTTTTTTTCAGTTTGATCATCATTCACTCCTTTATGTCACTTTTTATAACATAACCATATTTTATCAAATTTATTCAAAAATGTAAAGTTACTGCCTTTATGACAACTGGTGTCTCAAAACAAAAAAGAAGCACAGTTTCCTGCAACTTCCTTTTCTGTTTATAGATTACTTGACGTGTTTTTCAAGTTCTTTTTGGTATTTGGCATTTGTCTCGATTTTTTCTTGTTGCCATTTCTTGAAGGCTTCTTCGTATTCTTTTGCAGTCACAACGTCATTTTGCAATTCCAATCCTTTGAATACAAATGGGTCTCCCTTGATCCCGACTTGAGAGTAAGCTTTTGTAAATGGTACAGTACGGCTAACCGTTGGAGAACCACCTGAAGAAGCAACTGGGATTAAAAGTGAACTATCCGATACCCAAGCTTGAGCTTTAGCATATTTTTCATAACGCTTATTAAGGTCGCTGGTTTCAGCTGCAGCGTCATCCAAGAGTTTCTTGTATTCGTCCAGTCCAACTTGAGCCATCACTTCTGGATCTTTTCCGCGATTGATCCCCAAGTGTTTAAGGGCAGAACCCTTCTTAGCATCAAGGATGTTGAGGTAGGTAGCCGGGTCTTGATAATCTGGTCCCCAACCAGTTCCGTTCAAGTCATAGTCTTTTTGGGATGGAACCTTGGCTTGAGATGTAATGCTCATTTTCTCATTATCTGTCATTTGAAGGACATCGACAATGACATTTTCAGTACCAAGTGATGATTCGATAGACTGCTTGAGTGAGTTAGTTTGTTGAACCGCGATTACATCTGTTTGTTCAACCGGGATATCCAAATGGATTGGGAAGGTAACCCCCTTGCCCTGCAATTCTTCCTTGGCTTTAGCAAAGGCTGCCTTAGCTTTTTCAGGACTGTAAATCGTATCCTTGCCATCTGTAAGGGCTACATCTTTCCACTGGTCTCCATATGAAACGAGCTCTGCCTGTGCCAACTCTCCAAAGGTTTTTTCACCCACTTGAACGTAGTCATGTGGCACTAGGCTGTTACGGATAATCTTGTCCGCACCTTCTTCACCATTCAACTGAGCAGTATAAGAATGACGATCAAGGGCAAAGTTCAGCGCCTGACGGAAGTTCTTGTTGAGAAGAGCTTCTTTCGTTGATGTTTTTTGAGCTTCGTCTGTTTTAGCTGTTTTATTGTAAGATTGGCGGTTTACGTTAACAGTGAGGTAGTAGCTTGTCGCTTCTTGTGGACTGTAAACAATCTTATCGCCGTACTCTTGTTTAGTTGACTCAAAATTTGAACTTGTCGGGAAGAGACGAGCTGTTGTATAAGCTCCTTGTGTAAAGCTACGAATCAAGGATTCTTGGTCTGATCCATCGTAGAAAGTTAGTTTAATATTGTCAATCTTGACATTGTCCTTATCCCAGTAGTTTGGATTCTTTTCATATTCAATGACTGATTTTGAAGTCAATGATTTCAAGAAATAAGGACCATTATATAGGATACCTGATGGGGTTGGTGCACCGTAGTCGCTCCCTTTAGAATTCAAAAATTCTTCATTAACTGGGAGCATGGTTGCAGTTGTGACCTTAGAGTTCCAGAAACTCTCTGGTTTGTTGAGCGTATATTCTACCGTATAATCATCAACAGCCTTAACTCCTACGGTAGAGAAATCATTGCTCTCACCACTAACATACTCTGCCAAACCTTTGATAGAATCCTGAATCAAAGAAAGACCATCTGATTTTCCGTCAGCGGCATGTTTAAGCCCAGTAACAAAGTCTTTAGCTTTAACTTCAGCGTATTCTTCCCCATCAGAAGTATACCATTTTACACCCTTACGAAGTTTGTAGGTGTAAGTCAAACCATCCTTTGAAACAGACCAGTCTTCTGCAAGTGATGGAATTAAGTTCCCATACTTGTCATTTTCCAAAAGACCATCAACAACGTTTGCTATAACGTCAGAAGTTGAGCTCTTGCTCGTCACACTATAGTCCAAAGAAGATGGATCCATAGCATAGACATAAGAGAATGTCTTGGGAGCATCCGCTTTCTTTTCACTTTGCCCACAAGCAGTTAACAGTAGGGCCGCACTCAAAACAGCACCTGCTCCTAAGAGCCACTTTTTCGATTTCATAAGTAATCTCCTTAAAGATAGTGTTTTCACCATTATACCCTATTTTTTCATAAAAGCAAGAACTTTCGCCAGATTTTTTAGAAAATTCTAACAAATATTTTTTAAAGGTTTTTCTATATATTTTTCAACAAAAGAACCCCAAGCATCAAAGGCTTGAGGTTCACTTATTTTAATCCGCTAGTTCCACACAAAAGGCATCCCATGGAGCCAAGGTTTGTTTTTCAACTGCTTCTTTAGCAGTAGTGTTTTCAATCAAGATTGACTTAACTCTTCCTTCTACTGAAAAGTTTTGTTTTTCATTGGACAAGTTAGCCACAACTAGGAAGCGGCGCTCACCGTCCTTACGGATATAAGCAAAAACCTTATCAGCCGTATCAAGCAATTCAAAGTCAGCGCGAATCAGCCAACTGTTTTCCTTGCGGATTTGAACGAGTTTTTGATAGGTATAGAAAATAGATTCTGGATTTGCCAGTGCTTCTTGAACGTTGATTTTTTCGTAGTTTGGATTAACTGCCAACCACGGTTGACCTGTTGAGAAACCAGCATTTTGGCTCTCATTCCATTGCATTGGAGTACGGGCATTGTCGCGACCAATGATACGGATGCTGTCCATAATTTCCTCTAGCGGAACACTTTTTTTAAGAGCCTCACGCGCATAGTTGAGGGATTCAATATCTTCTACTTGATCCAGTGTTTCAAATGGATAGTTGGTCATCCCGATCTCCTCACCTTGGTAAATATAAGGCGTTCCTCTCATCAAATGAAGCAGGATTGCAAAGACTTTGGCAGATTTTTCACGGTATTCTTGGTCATTTCCCCAGATGGAGACGATACGAGGAAGGTCATGGTTATTCCAGAAGAGGGAATTCCAGCCATCTTCAACTCCCAGCTCTGTCTGCCATTTGTTGAAAATCTCTTTTAACTTCCCTACATTTAACTCTTTTTGATAGTGCCACTTAGGTTGCCCTTCCTGATACTGAAGACAGATGTGTTCAAACTGGAAAACCATTGACAATTCTTGTCCTTTTGGATCCGAGTAGAGCTTAGCAATCTCTGGCGTTGCTCCCCAGGTCTCTCCTACTGTCAAGAGATTCTTATCTCTAAAGGTCCCCTGATTCATTTCCTTGAGATAGGGATGGAGCATGGGACCATTATTCACTACCTTCTCATCAGGAATCTTGCCAATCATGTCAATAACATCCATACGGAAACCGCCAATCCCTTTATCAATCCAGTAGTTCATCATCTCATAAATTTTTTGGCGCAGTTTTTCATTCTCCCAGTTGAGATCGGGCTGTTTCTTGCTGAAAAAGTGAAGATAGTATTGACCCGACTTTTCATCGTATTCCCAAGCAGACCCACTAAAGATAGACTCCAAATCATTAGGCTCATCCCGCCAGATATAGTAGTCTCGCTCGGGGCTATCAGGATTTTCACAGGCCTCGACAAACCAGGCGTGTTCATCCGAGGTATGATTGACCACCAAGTCCATGATAATTCGAATGTCACGCTTCTTAGCTTCAGCGATCAATTCATCCATATCCTCCATAGTTCCGAAAATAGCAGCAATCGCTTGATAATCAGCAATATCATAACCATTATCATCCATAGGACTGTCATAAACGGGAGAAAGCCAAATCGCTGTAATCCCTAGTTTGGCTAGATAGTCTAACTTACTCGTAATTCCTGGCAAATCACCAATTCCATCTCCATTGCTATCCATAAAACTCTTTGGATAGACTTGATAGACTACGGCATTGTGCCACCATTTTTCTTGCATCTGTTTACCTCATTATTTTAATAATCTATAGTCTATGATAGCGCTTTTTTGAACGTAGTGCAAGCGTTTGCCTAATCTTTTTAATTTCTTTTTTGACTCCATAGTTTCCTATCTTCCAATTTTTTATTATAATAGAGGTCAGAGGTAAAAAAATGAAAAAACAAGCTTTTAGTTCTGAACAATATTTAAATCTACAACGCGACCATATCTTGGAGCGCATTAACCAATTTGACGGCAAGCTCTATTTGGAGTTTGGAGGCAAAATGTTAGAAGATTTCCACGCTGCTCGTGTACTTCCCGGTTATGAGCCTGACAATAAAATCAAGCTCTTGCAAGAATTGAAAGAGCAAGTTGAGGTTGTGATTGCCATTAATGCTAGCAACATCGAACATTCCAAAGCACGTGGTGACTTGGGCATTTCTTATGACCAAGAAGTTCTTCGTTTGATTGACAAATTCAATGAACTGGGGATCTTTGTCGGCTCTGTTGTCATCACACAATACGCAGGACAACCCGCCGCAGATGCCTTCCGCAACCAGTTAGATAAAAACGGGATTGATTCCTATCTTCACTATCCAATCAAAGGATACCCGACGGATATGGATCACATTATTTCTCCTGAAGGAATGGGGAAAAACGACTACATCAAAACCAGTCGCAACTTGATTGTCGTAACGGCTCCTGGACCTGGTTCTGGAAAATTGGCTACTTGTATGTCCAATATGTACCATGACCAACTCAATGGCATCAAGTCTGGTTACGCTAAGTTTGAAACCTTCCCAGTTTGGAACCTGCCCCTTCATCACCCAGTCAACTTGGCCTACGAGGCTGCAACCGCAGACCTTGATGATGTCAACATGATTGACCCCTTCCATCTCCAAACCTACGGAGAAACCACTGTCAACTACAACCGTGATATCGAGATTTTCCCAGTGCTCAAGCGCATGTTGGAACGTATCCTTGGTGAATCTCCATACGCTTCTCCGACTGATATGGGTGTCAACATGGTTGGCTTCGCTATTACAGATAATGGGGCTGCTATCGAAGCTTCTAAACAAGAAATCATCCGTCGTTACTATCAAACCGTTCTTGATTTCAAAGCCGAAAAAGTTGGGGAATCTGCTGTCAAGAAAATCGAGTTGCTCATGAACGACCTCGGCATCACACCTGCAGACCGTAAGGTTGCTGTCGCTGCACGCCAAAAAGCAGAAGAAACTGGTGGCCCTGCCCTAGCCCTTGAATTGCCAAATGGGGAAATCGTAACTGGTAAAAACTCTGAACTCTTTGGTCCTACAGCTGCAGCCTTGATCAATGCCATCAAAAAATCAGCTAACATCGCTAAGGAAGTGAAACTCATCGAGCCTGAAGTTGTCAAACCAATTCAAGGTCTTAAAATCAATCATCTAGGTAGCCGCAATCCTCGCCTCCACTCAAATGAAATCCTGATTGCTCTTGCAATCACAGCTATGGAAAATCCTGACGCTGCGCGTGCCATGGAGGAACTTGGGAATCTCAAAGGAAGCGAAGCTCACTCAACCATCATCCTGACCGATGAAGACAAGAATGTCCTTCGCAAATTGGGTATCAACGTAACCTTTGACCCTTATTACCAATACGACCGCTTATATCGCAAATAAAAAACTCAAACCTCTCCTTCATCGGAGAGGTTTTCTCTCTATCTCAACAGCACCCTTTATGATATAATGAAAGAAGAAAACTGAAAGGAACTACCATGTCAAAAGAAGTTATTGTTGAAAGTTTTGAACTTGACCACACCATTGTCAAAGCACCTTATGTTCGCTTGATTGGGGAGGAAACAGGGCCAAAGGGAGATGTCATCTCCAACTTTGATATTCGCTTGGTACAGCCAAATGAGGATTCTATCCCTACCGCTGGTCTTCACACCATTGAGCACCTCTTAGCCAAACTCATCCGTACCCGCATTGACGGTATGATTGACTGTTCGCCATTTGGTTGTCGTACAGGCTTCCACATGATTATGTGGGGACGCCATACCAGTGCCGAAATTGCAGCTGTTATTAAGGATTCGCTCAAGGAAATCGCTGAGACTACTACTTGGGAAGATGTCCCTGGAACAACCATCGAATCTTGCGGAAACTACAAGGACCACAGCCTCTTTTCAGCTAAAGAATGGGCGAAACTCATCCTGGAACAAGGAATCTCAGATGATGCCTTTGAGCGCCATATCATCTAAACACAAAAAGGAACCAGCTTTTAGCTAGTTCCTTCTTTTTTTATTCTCAAAATCTTGAGTTAGGCTTTTTCACGAATGACCAAAACGCCATCTTCCATATCTGCTTCCAAATGTTTGGCATCTAGATGATCCAAGTGGAAATCTGTTACCTTATCACGAATTTGTTGTTCAACCACGCGACGGAGAGGACGAACACCCATAACTTCGTCATAACCTTCTTCTGTGATAAAGTCCTTAGCTGCTTGGCTGACTTCCAAATCAATGTCTTTCTTAGCCAAGGTTTGGTTGACTTCCGCCAACATCAGGTCTACAATCTTAGAAAGGTCTTCCTTATTCAAGTGTGAGAACTCGATAACTGCGTTAAAGCGGTTAAGAAACTCTGGACGGAAGAATGGTTTCAAACGATCCATCAACTCTGGTTTATCCGCATCTTCTGTCAAGTTGGCTTCATAGCCAAATCCAGCATTTGATGTCGCGATAATGACCGTGTTCTTGAAGTTCACTGTATTTCCTTGACCATCAGTCAAACGACCATCATCCAAGACTTGGAGGAGAAGGGTGATTACTTGAGGATCCGCCTTTTCAATTTCGTCCAAGAGAATGATAGAGTATGGATTGCGACGAACACGTTCTGTCAAGGTATTGCTATTGTCATCATACCCAACATAACCTGCTGTTGTACCGATTAATTTAGATACGGCTGTGCGGTCACTGTATTCAGACATATCCAAGCGGATGATCGCATCTTTAGTACCAAACATATCCAATGCCAATTGCTTAGCAAGCTCCGTCTTACCAACTCCAGTTGGACCTACAAAGAGGAAGCTACCAATTGGGCGATTGCCTTCATCAAATCCTGCACGGTTACGACGGATAGCACGAGCTACTGCTTCTACTGCCTTATCTTGGCCAATTACCTTGTGTTCCAAGCGATGAGCCATATCTTTCAAACGTTCGATATCTGACGCTCCCATTTGTGACACTGGAATACCTGTCATTCGCTCTACAGACTCAGCCACATCGTTGATGCTTGCAGTCACTTTCATGTCTTCTGTGTGGTTTTCGACTTTTTTCTCTAATTCTGCAATACGTGTTTTAGCATTGAGAGCTGCTTCAAAGTCTTCTGCCTCAACTGCTTTTTCTTGCTTGTCTTTTTCTACCTCAATTTCCCGTTCAACAGCATGCACATCTGTTACAGGATGTTGAGCTGCCAAGTGAGCTGCCGTTACATCGACAAGGTCGATAGCCTTATCTGGCAAGCTGCGTTGTGGAATGTATTGGATAGAATAATCCACTGCAGCTTTCAAGACTTCGTCTGGCAAGATAACATTGTGGTGTTGTTGATAGAGGTCACGAATCCCTTGAAGGATTTTAAAGGTATCCTCTGCTGAAGGAGCATTGACCTTCACTTCGTTGAAACGACGAGCAAGAGCTGCATTTTTCAAGATGGTGTTACGGTATTCGTCTTGAGTTGTCGCTCCAATAACGGTCAATTCACCACGAGAGAGAGCTGGCTTGAGAATATCTGCAAGACCTTTAGAACCACTGTCTCCACCGATTGAACCAGCACCAAGGATTTGGTGAATTTCATCAAAGAAGAGGATAATATTCCCTGCTTCTTTTACTTCATTGACTAGATTTTGAACGTTTTCTTCAAAGCTACCACGGTATTGAGTACCAGCTTCAAGACCTGAGATATCAATAGAAATAATTTCCTTGTTCTTGATGGCAGCCGGAACATCTCCATTCACAATCGCTTGTGCTAGACCTTCGACAACGGCTGTCTTACCAACACCTGCATCTCCGACTAGAACAGGATTGTTCTTGGTACGACGTGAGAGGATTTCAGATGTTTCTTGAATTTCCTTGTTTCGTCCGATAACAGGATCCAACTTACCCTCACGAGCTTCCGCTGTCAAGTTACGACCTAGTTTAGCAAGGACACCGTCTTGTTTCAGACCTGAAGCGTGTTGTTGCATTTGCGCATCAGATTCTGCATTTCCTGGCAATTGACCAGTTGCACGATAGTGAGCAAATTCCTCAGGTGTCACTTCACGTCCATTAATCAAGTAGCGACGATTTTCAGAACTATATCCTCGCATACCTCCCATCAATTGGTTAAATAAATCATCCATGTTGTTAAAGTTATTAAAGTTGTTGTTCATATTCTTTACCTCGTTTATTCTTAATTATATGCAATCTCTGATATTGACTATCTTTGACCTTTGTTTTAAAAATTTTAGACTAGCTAACTAGCTACCCTACGTATAATTTCTGGTTTTTCTTTCTTAAATAAGCCTTTTATCATCTTCTTTTCAAAATCTGTTAGATTTAACATAGGCCTCACCCCTTTCTAGGGTATCTTTCATACATTTTCAATAAATAGAATCATTGAAAATGAAGTTTTCTAAGGAATTCATTTTCCTTATGCTTCTACTATATCACATTGGTCAGTAAAAGTCAACATCTTTTTGACCAAATTTGACTATTTTTTTAAAATTTTTTTGAAGTCTTGAATAGATAATGTAAGTACACAAAAAAGCCAGTCCTATAGACTGGCTTTCTTTTCATTCTAATTGAATCTTAGCTCAATGCGTCATCCATTGAAAGAACTTCATGGAAGACACGTTGTGTCAATTCAGTTTTTTGTTCTGGAGTGAGGTATTTAGTGTTTACACAGTATCCAGAGATACGTACGATAACGTCTTCACCTGACATGATCTTTTCGTAAACATCGTTCAAGTCCATAACGTTCAAGTTAACGTGTTGTCCACCGTTTTCAAAGTAACCATCAAGGATTGTTACCAAGTTATCAACTTGCTCGTCACGAGTCTTACCAAGAGCACGTGGAGAAACTTGAGTTGTCAATGAGATACCGTCAGCTGCGTAACCAAAGTCAAGGCTAGCAAGTGAGTTCAAGTTTTGCAACCATCCACCTTTAGCTTTGTTAGATGGGTTCGCACCTGGTGAGAAGAATTCAAGTTTAGACAAGTTCACAGAACCATCTTCGTTGAGGTATACACCTTTGTGGACTGGTGAGTTACCAGTTTGTTTAGAGTAAGCAACGTTAGATGTGATTGTCAAAAGTGATACAGTAGCTTCTGCATCTTTGTAAAGTTTGTGGCTACGTAGACGAGTTGTGTAAGCTTCGATCAACCATTCTGCCAATTCGTTTGAACGTGGGTCATCTTCACCCCAACGTGGGTATTCACCAATTGTTTCGTAATCGTAGATATAGCCATTTTCATCACGGATTGGTTTAACAGTAGCGTACTTGATAGCTGACAATGTATCAACTGTATTAGCGAATCCACAGATACCGAATCCCATGTTAGCGCGTTGTTTAGTTGGCAAGAAGGCCATTTGAACAGCTTCGTAGTTGTACTTGTCAGTCATGTAGTGGATGATGTTCAAAGCATCTACGTAAGTGTCAGTCAACCAGTCAAGAGATTTTTCAAAGTTCGCTTTAACTGATTCAAATTCAAGAACTTCGTCACGGATAGGATCGATGTCAAATACTTTGTAGTCTTTGTGAACATCGTCGTAACCACCGTTCAAACCAGTAAGAAGGGCTTTAAGAACGTTTACACGTGCACCGAAGTACTGGATGTTGTGGCGTTGATCTTCGTTTTCTGGGTCAAGTGGTGACACACAGCATGAGATACAGCTCATTTCTCCGTATCCGTCTTTAGCCATTGTTGTTACACCTTCGTATTGGATAGAAGAGTGTTTGTGGCTCATATGCATACAGTAGCGACGGAAGTTGTATGGTAATTTGTCAGTCCAAAGAACTGTCAAGTTTGGCTCTGGAGAGTTACCGATGTTGTCAAGAGTGTTCAAGAAACGGTAGTCCATCTTAGTAACACGGTGACGACCATCGTTACCCATACCAGCCATAGAAGTTGTGATGAAGGTTGGGTCACCTGAGTACAATTGGTCATAAGCTTTTGTACGAGCAAATTTAACTGTACGAAGTTTCATAACGAAATCATCAACGAACTCTTGGATTTCTGATTCAGTAAATGTACCACGAGCAAGGTCACGTTCTGCAAAGATATCCAATACGATTGGCACACGTCCTAGAGATGTAGCAGCACCATTGATAACACGGCAGACAGCCATGAAGGCGATGTTAACCCATTGGATAGCTTCTTTCGTGTTCATCGCTGGTTTGCGGACATCAACTCCGTAAAGGTCACCCAAGCGAACAACTTGTTGCAATGCTTGGTATTGAAGGTTTACTTCTTCACGAAGACGGATTGTTTCTTCATCAATTTCTTTAATTGCATTCCAGTCGTTTACTTTTTCTTGCATCAAGTAGTCTGCACCGTAAAGAGCAAGACGTGCGTAAACACCGATGATACGTCCACGTGAGTAGGCATCTGGAAGACCAGTTACAGTGTGAGCGTGACGAGCACGACGAATGTTTGAAGTGTAAGCACGGAAGATACCGTCGTTAACTGTTGTTACGTATTTAGTAAAGATTTCGTGAACAGCTGGATCTGGTTCGTATCCATTTTCTTTCAAAGTAGTTTCAGCCATACGGATACCACCTTTTGGCATGAAATTCAATTTGAAGAGTTCATCGTTTTGGATACCGAAGATAACTTCATTTTCTTTGTCGATAAATCCAGCAGGAATATCAGCAATAGATGTTGGACGAGTGTCCATTGGGAAACGAGTTTCTTCGTAGTGTGCTTTTGTTTCTTCTACGATTTTTTTGATGTGAAGTGAACGTTCTGTTGGTCCAGCAAGGAAACTTTCATCTCCATCGTAAGGTGTGTAGTTAGCTTGAACGAAGCGAGAAATACTTGCTTTTTCTTTCCAATCTACGCCTTTGAAGCCTTCCCAAGCTTTATCAAAAATATCTTGTGCTTCAACAACTGTCTTAACAACCATGTTAATGTCCTCTTTTTTCTAGTAACAGTCATCTGTTACATTCTTGAGACAAGTATACCATACAGTAACCGATTTCAACAAGAGAAAATCAGCATTTTAGACGCTTTCTTTTATAATACAGTCTCTTTTTTGTTCTTATCTGTATTATATTTTTGAAAGTCAGGTTGAACTTTCCCATTTTTTCAGAAAAAAGGGTATAATAAATAGAAAATGACACTAGAAAGGGATTGGAATGCTCATATTTCCATTGATAAATGATCTGTCCAGAAAAATCATCCATATCGACATGGATGCCTTTTTTGCTGCGGTGGAAATAAGAGATAATCCCAAGTTAAAGGGCAAACCTGTCATTATCGGAAGCGATCCCAGACAAACAGGTGGGCGTGGTGTCGTTTCTACCTGTAGCTATGAGGCACGAGCTTTTGGTGTTCATTCAGCCATGAGCTCTAAAGAAGCTTATGAGCGCTGTCCCCAAGCTGTCTTTATCTCTGGAAATTATGAAAAGTATAAGACTGTGGGACTTGAGATTCGTGCTATTTTTAAACGCTACACTGATTTGATTGAACCTATGAGTATCGACGAGGCATACTTAGATGTGACGGAAAATAAACTCGGTATCAAGTCTGCAGTCAAAATAGCCCGCCTCATCCAACAAGATATCTGGCAGGAGCTACACCTGACTGCTTCTGCAGGTGTTTCCTATAACAAATTCTTAGCTAAAATGGCTAGTGACTATCAAAAACCACATGGTTTGACAGTGATTCTCCCAGATCAAGCCCAAGACTTCCTCAAACAAATGGACATTGCTAAATTTCATGGCGTGGGCAAAAAAACAGTTGAACGCCTTCATGAAATGGGCATTTATACTGGTGCAGACTTATTGGATGTCTCAGAAGTCACTTTAATCGATCGGTTCGGCAGACTCGGTTATGAGCTTTATCGAAAGGCAAGGGGCATTCATAACTCACCGGTCAAGTCCGATCGCATTCGTAAGTCCATTGGCAAGGAAAAAACCTACGGAAAGATCCTACAAGTAGAAGAAGACATTAAAAAAGAGCTGACTCTTCTCTCCGAAAAGGTAGCTCACAATCTCAGCAAGCAGGACAAAGCTGGAAAAATCATTATCCTAAAAATACGATATGCTGACTTTTCCACTCTGACTAGACGAAAAAGCCTCCCACAAGCAACACAGGACACTAGTCAGATTTCTCAAACTGCCCTTCAACTCTACGAAGAACTAGCTGACAAAGAAAAAGGTATCCGTTTACTAGGAATTACAGTGACAGGATTTTAAAAAGCTTGAAGGAAAATTCCCTCAAGCTTTTTTCTTATACAAACAAACGCACAAAACTATAGAGCAACAAGACACTACCGAGTACGATACGGTATTTCCCAAAGAGTGTAAAGTCGTGTTTCTTCACATAGCTGGTCAAGAAACGAATGGCAACCATGCTGACTGCGAAGGCAACACCCATAGCTACCAAGAGCAAGAACAGTTGTCCAAAACTCAATAGTTGACCTGCTTTAATAAATTTAAAAATCTTTAAGGCACTGGCTCCGAACATAACAGGAATTCCGAGATAGAAGGTAAACTCTGTTACGACTGAGCGGCTTGTTCCATTCAACAAACCACCAACGATAGTTGCACCTGAACGGCTCGTTCCTGGGAAAAGAGCGAGGACTTGGAAGAGCCCAATGTAAAGGGCTGTTTTATAAGGCAGCTTGTCAAGCTCTGTTACTGTTGGTTCAATGGCTTGCGCCTTATTTCGTTTTTCAAGGTAGATAAAGGCAACACCATAGATAATCAACATGATTGCAACTGAAACCATGTTATGGAAGTTGGCATCAAACCAATCATCTAATTTAAAAACCAATAGCAAAGGCAAGGTCGCAACCAAGACTTTTGACCACAATTGCCAAGTTCTACGAACTTCGACCTTAGTTTTACCAGGTTTGAAGGGATTAAGCTTATTAAAGTAAATGACCATAACTGCTAAAATGGCACCAAGCTGAATGACAACATTAAACATGGACATGAAGGCTTCATTTTGGTCCTTGTATTGTACAAATTCTTCAACCAAGATCAAGTGGCCAGTACTTGAAATGGGCAACCATTCTGTAATTCCTTCAACAATCCCAAAAAAGATTGACTTCAAAATTTCAATAAAATACATACATTACTCCTTTTTCTGTCCTCTATTATAGCATAATTTCAGATGTTGCGATAGATTTTTTAGAAGGCGCCGATGCTACCACCGCCTCCGCCTCCTGAGAATCCTCCACCTGAACTTCCACTTCCAGAAGATACAGAGTAATTGCTAGCTGTATTTGCGACAGCTGTATATTGCTTGATTTGTGCAGTTGAGGTGTAGAACTGTGAGTGCCAACCATAGGCTACATAAAGATTCAAATCTGGATTTTCAAGCTGAATATGGCGAACTTTCATTAACTTGCTCACCTTCTTGGCATAACCAAAGAGAGTCGCATAGACCAATAGACGGTTCCAAAGGACGATGCTCTCTAGCTCGGCCTGATCCAGATGAGCGATGTCGCGAAGCATATTTTCAAAACTCGTCCAGAGATAGAAGATCTCCGCTCCTTCCTCTGTTAGAACTCCATCGCGATAGGCTCCTCGCGTGGCAAGGTAAACCCAGAAACTAGTCCCTAATCCTGTCAATCCTAAGAGTAGAAATGGGATCGAAAAGAAACCATGTGTTTGCCAGCTATAGTAAAAGAATAGCAGTCCACCTAGAGCTGTTATGGCTGAACAGACCCGCATCCCGAGAGCAAGGCGACGTTCCTCACTTGTCAAGGGACGATAGTAGCTTGGGATACGAAGTACATGGACCTTATCCTTGACACAAGACTGAATGCGTTGAAGTCTTCCTTCAAAGGAGCGTTTGAGACGCGAGCCTGTTTCTCGGATATGTTTTTCATCTGACTCTTTGGCACCACGGTAAAGGGAAGATGAAACTTGGTAATCAGGGAAGAGCTCTGAAATAGCCAATTCTTTCTTATTTGACAAAGTCATGCGCAGGCATTCCTTCTCAAAATTGGACAAACCCTTTTCACTGATAATGCGCACATAAGGTTCCTCATCCCCTTGGAAAATAGATAAATGGCCTCGATCTACTAAATCCAACAAGGTTGCCTGAATCAAACGTTCAAAAGTAAATTTACCAAACCCTGATTTGTTTAGGGGATTGACTTCCTCTAAGGAGGTTGAATACACTGCTTCTGCTAAAACCATCGGAGGCAAATCCATCGGTGGTTCGTAGAGTCGATGATCTTTTGGAAAGACCTTTTTAATGCTTGTACTCTGACGAAACATCCTATAGAAGAGAGGAACTAAAAGTAAGAGGCTCATAAAAATGACGGGGAACACCCATTTCATCATTATCTCACTTTGCGCTTTTTCTGTCGCTATATTGCTTTCAATCCGGTTAAAATCGGTTAAACGTTCTTCCTCTAATCCTTGATCTGGAGCTCCTGCAAAAGCACTTCTCAGCCAGTATGCGTGTAATTCGATCTGTCGCTTTCTAGGAAGGTCTTTCATTTTGACATGATAGAGATTATTTACTTTTTCAACACTAGAGTCCCTTAGGAGTTGACCTGCATGAAAATAGAGTTTCTCTGCTGGGGTATCAGAGCTAACTTTAAACTCAATCTCTTTGATGTCTCCAGTACTATCGGTCAAGGGTTGCCAATTTAGCTCTGCGATATCCTTATATAAGAAGAGAAGGTTGGTTAGTTTCCAGGTAACCGTTACCCGAACAGTATCTCCAGCATAGCCAGCATTGTAAATTTTTACCTTGTAGCCGTCCTCTTCCTCCATAGTATAGAAGGAAGCATTTTGAACAATTCTTCCATTTTTAGAAACCTGAACGGTCGGATCGGGATCAATGTCAAATCCTTCCGGCATTTTCCCAGCTTTCCCGAGTCCAACTAACTGACCATTATAATCATCTCCAAAGCGGTAGGTAATTGTTTCCTTAAAAATTGCAGTATTATCTGCATGAATATTCAAATCACCCTGATAGGATAAGATATCAAAGTCTACTGCAAAAACCAGACTCGGTATAAATAATAAATAAGCAAATACCAAAGCCAACAGCCATCTTTTTTTCATAATCGGTTCCCTTTCAATCTTTTTACCATTATATCATTTTTTATAAGTAAAGGCTTACTTGTATTGAAAATCTCACTATTTTTAGATACAATAGAGAGAGTCATTTTTAGACTAGAAATAGGAGAAAACATGAAAAAATTATGCTTATCTATCCTTGCTAGCCTAGCCCTTACCTTAGGACTAGTTAGCCAAGTCCAAGCCGACGAATATTTACGCATCGGGATGGAGGCAGCTTACGCTCCCTTCAACTGGACCCAAGACGACGATAGTAACGGCGCCGTCAAAATCGACGGTACCAACCAATATGCCAACGGCTACGATGTTCAAATTGCTAAAAAGATTGCCAAAGACCTTGGTAAGGAACCTTTGGTTGTGAAAACCAAATGGGAAGGACTTGTTCCAGCCCTTACTTCTGGCAAAATCGATATGATCATTGCCGGTATGAGCCCAACCGCTGAACGCAAACAAGAAATTGCTTTTTCAAGCAGTTACTATACTAGCGAACCGGTTCTATTGGTAAAAAAGGACTCTGCCTATGCAAATGCCAAATCTTTAGAGGACTTTAGTGGGGCAAAAATCACGTCTCAACAAGGTGTTTATCTTTATGACCTGATTTCCCAAATTCCAGATGCCAAAAAAGAAACAGCTATGGGTGACTTCGCCCAAATGCGTCAAGCTCTGGAGGCTGGTGTTATTGATGCCTATGTTTCTGAACGACCTGAAGCAATGACCGCTGAGTCTGCTAACGCTAAGTTCAAAATGATCCAACCTCAACCAGGTTTCAAAACTGGCGAAGAAGATACAGCTATTGCCATTGGACTTCGTAAAGATGACAGCCGCATCAGCCAAATCAATGCTAGCATCGAAACCATCTCTAAGGATGAACAAGTAGCCCTCATGGATCGTATGATCAAAGAGCAACCTGTGGAGTCTACAACAACAGAGGAAGAAAGTAGTTTCTTTAGCCAAGTCGCTAAGATACTTTCTGAAAACTGGCAACAACTCTTGCGTGGTGCTGGTATCACACTCTTAATCTCCATTATCGGAACCATCACAGGTCTCCTTATCGGACTTGCGATTGGGGTCTTCCGTACCGCTCCACTATCTGAGAACAAGGCAATCTATGGCTTGCAAAAGCTACTTGGCTGGATCCTTAATGTCTATATCGAGATCTTCCGTGGTACACCAATGATTGTTCAATCCATGGTTATCTACTATGGAACTGCCCAAGCTTTCGGTATCAATCTTGACCGCACACTAGCTGCTATCTTCATCGTCTCAATCAATACGGGTGCCTACATGACAGAGATCGTCCGTGGTGGTATCCTAGCAGTTGACAAAGGACAGTTTGAAGCTGCAACTGCTCTTGGTATGACCCATAATCAAACCATGCGTAAGATTGTCCTACCTCAGGTTGTCCGCAATATTCTACCTGCTACTGGTAATGAGTTTGTCATCAACATCAAAGATACCTCCGTATTGAACGTTATTTCTGTTGTTGAGCTTTATTTCTCAGGAAATACTGTAGCAACACAAACCTATCAATACTTCCAGACCTTTACCATCATCGCCGTGATTTACTTTGTCCTCACCTTCACTGTGACCCGTATCCTACGCTTTATCGAACGTCGCATGGACATGGATACTTACACTACAGGTGCTAACCAAATGCAAACGGAGGATTTGAAAAAATGACACAAGCAATCCTTGAAATCAAACACCTCAAAAAATCCTATGGGCAAAACGAAGTGTTAAAAGACATTTCCCTCACCGTCCATAAAGGAGAGGTTATTTCCATCATCGGGAGCTCAGGAAGCGGAAAATCAACCTTCCTTCGTTCAATTAATTTACTCGAAACACCTACAGAGGGAGAGATTCTCTATCGAGGAGAAAATGTCTTAGAAAAAGGCTATAACCTCACCCATTATCGTGAAAAACTCGGTATGGTTTTCCAATCTTTCAATCTCTTTGAAAATCTGAATGTCCTTGAAAATACAATCGTCGCTCAGACGACTGTCCTTAAACGCGACCACTCTGAAGCTGAAAAAATTGCCAAAGAGAATCTCGAAAAAGTCGGTATGGGAGAACGTTACTGGCAAGCCAAGCCCAAACAACTCTCAGGGGGACAAAAACAACGCGTGGCTATCGCCCGCGCACTCTCCATGAATCCTGACGCCATTCTCTTCGACGAACCAACATCTGCCCTCGACCCTGAAATGGTCGGAGAAGTCCTCAAAATTATGCAGGATTTGGCTCAAGAGGGCTTGACCATGATCGTTGTAACCCACGAAATGGAGTTCGCTCGCGATGTTTCTCACCGTGTCATCTTTATGGATAAGGGCGTCATTGCTGAAGAAGGCAAACCAGAAGAACTCTTCACGAACCCTAAAGAAGAACGAACAAAAGAATTTCTTCAACGTTATCTCAGCTAATAAACAAAGACTGCATAAAGAATGCAGTCTTTTTAATTTGTAATTGTAAAGAAAAGGCAGACTCGACTCAGGAATCTGCCTGTGACCACAGTTTAATCTTCAAATTTTTCATGATTTTTTTCATAGAAATCGATTAAACCAAGAGCTGTTTTAAATGAAATATTTTTAACTTTTGCGCGTCCTTGTGCTAGAGCAATGATAGACATTTCACGCGCATTCGTTTCTTTAGAGATACGGTAGCCTGTGATTTTCTTATCACGAACCCAGCCAACAACTGCTTCTACTTTTTCAAAGTTCGACTTAGCCATGTTCTTCTCCTAAATTATTCTTTACAATACTTAATTGTATACGTTTTTATTTCGTTTGTCAATAAAAAAACATATATTCATCGTAACTATATTATTCTGCATATTTTTATTTAGCTTTTAAAGCCGATAATATATGAGTTCTTATATCCTCAACTCCATTAGGATTTGCTGGCAGGAAGATTGTATTATTACCATCTTTATCTGCAAAATTATTCAACGTATCTAAATACTGGTTCGTTAATAGGATAGACATGATTTGTTCTTCAGTCAGCTCAACATTGGCTCCTTTTAACTCTTGGATAGAATCAGCTAGTCCGTCAACAATTGCTTTACGCTGCTCTGCAATCCCTACACCATGTAGGCGATCTTTTTCTGCTTCTGCTTCTGCTGCGGTCACGATTTTAATCTTATCTGCTTCAGCAAGCTCTTGCGCCGCAACTCTCTTACGTTGAGCCGCGTTAATTTCATTCATTGATTGTTTTACTTCAGCATCAGGTTCAACCTTAGTAATCAGCGTTTTGACAATGATATACCCATACGTAGACATTTCTTCAGCCACTTGTTTTTGAACTTCTAAGGCGATTTCATCCTTCTTCTCAAACAACTCATCTAGGGTTAGCTTTGGTACAGATGAACGCAAAGCATCTTCAATATAGGATTTAATCTGGGCTTCTGGACGCATCAATTTATAATAGGCATCTGTGACATTGTTTTCATTTACTCGATACTGAGTTGCCACATTCATCGTTACAAATACATTATCTTGCGTCTTTGTCTCTACAACAATCTCACTTTGCAACAAGCGTAGTTGAACTCTTGCCGCAATCCTATCAATTCCAAAAGGAGCTCGTAAATGAATACCACTATTGCTCAACTTTTGGTATTTCCCAAAACGTTCTATGATAGCGACAGATTGTTGTCGAACCACATACACAGAACTAACCATGATCACTGATGCAATCACCACTAAAAACAATAAAACAAGTAAAAATTGTAAAAACATGGGAATCTCCCCCTTTCGTCACCCTCATTATAGCACCATCATTACCATTACGCAAATAATATGATAATAATTTTATTTTAGCTTAAACTAGCATATTGTACAACGTTTCGTTGCCATTCAAATTAATATAAGATGGGTCAAATTTTTCCATCCGATGAATCAATCCAGCATAATCATGTTTATTGGCAAGGGCTACCCCAATCAAGACAGGGCCTGTCCCCTTGCTTGCTCGTTTGATATATTCAAAACGAGTGATGTCATCATTTGGCCCCAAAATGTCATTTACAAACTCTCGTAGAGCTCCTGGACGTTGTGGGAAATTCACTACAAAGTAATGCTTGATTCCATCGTAAATCAAGGCACGTTCTTCCATCTCTGGCATGCGGTTGATATCGTTATTTCCTCCAGAAATGATACAACAAATCGTCTTGCCTTTGATATAGTCTGATAAAACTTCCAAGGCTGCAACGCTGGCAGCTCCGGCTGGTTCCGCTACAATACCTTGTTTGGAATAAAGATCAATCAAGGTTTCAGAAATCAATCCCTCGTCCACCCCAATCAGCGTTTCAACATTCTTACGGGTCGCTTCATAGGTTAATTGTCCAACCTTCTGCACAGCTATCCCATCAGCAAACTTATCAATTTCTTTGAGTTTAACTGGTCCCCCAGCTTCAAAGGCAGCTTTCATAGAGCGAGCTCCATTGGCTTCTACTCCAATCACTTCGATAGTCGGGTTGGTTTCCTTAATATAAGTAGAAACACCGGCAATCAATCCACCACCACCTACTGGTACAAGTACTGTATCAAAATCAATAGACTCTTTACGGGCTTCTTCAAGAATCTCATAGGCTACAGTCCCTTGACCAGCCTGAACATGCGCATCATCAAAAGGATCGATGAAGGTCCGGTTTTCTGTTAATGTAAATTCTTGCGCTGCCTTAGCAGAAGCATCAAAGGTATCCCCAACCAACTTGATTGTCACGAACTCTCCACCGAAAAAGCGAACTTGCCCAATCTTTTGTTGCGGTGTTGTGATGGGCATAAAGATCGTTGCAGGAATCTTCATCTCATTACAAGTATAGGCGACACCTTGGGCATGATTTCCCGCAGAGGCACAGACTACACCACGCTCGCGTTCTTCTTTTGATAGTTGAGAAATGGCATAATAGGCTCCACGAATTTTAAAAGAGCGAACTCGTTGCGCATTCTCCTTTTTGAGATAAATCTTTGCTTGGTATTTTTCTGATAAATAATGATCATATTCTAGTGGTGTATCAACTACTACACCACTCAAAACTTTGTGGGCTTTCACCACATCTTTTGCACTTAGCATTGTCTCCTCCTCAAATACTGTTCAAGATAAAAAACGAGTTAGGTACCCCCAACTCGCCTTCTGTCTCTCTTTACAAGAATTAATTGTAGATTTTGAATGCGTCGTCGTCGTTTTTACCAACGAAAGGCATTGCTTTACGCAATTCTGCACCAACTTTTTCGATTTCAAGGTTAGCTGCTTGTTCACGGTAAGCAGTTAATTTTGGACGACCAGCCTTGTAGTCATTCACAAAGTCATTTGCAAATTTACCATTTTGGATATCTGCCAAAACAGCTTTCATGTTTTCTTTCACTTGCTCAGTAATCACACGTGGACCTGATACATAGTCACCGTATTCAGCAGTGTTTGAAATAGATTGACGCATTTTCTTGAATCCACCTTCATAGATCAAGTCAACGATCAATTTCATTTCATGAAGAACTTCAAAGTAAGCCAATTCTGGGGCATAGCCTGCTTCTGTCAAGACTTCAAAACCTGCTTCGATAAGGGCAGTCAAACCACCACAAAGTACGGCTTGTTCACCAAACAAATCTTCTTCAGTTTCTTCTTTGTAAGTTGTTTCAAGCAAACCAACACGAGCAGCCCCAACACCTTTACACCAGTCCATAGCAATGTTTTTCGCATTTCCAGTTGCATCTTGGTAAACTGCGTAAAGAGCTGGCACACCAAATCCTTCTTCATAAGTACGACGTACCAAGTGTCCTGGTCCTTTAGGAGCACACATGAAGACATCTACATCTGCAGGAACTTTGATAAATTCAAAGTGGATATTGAAACCATGGGCAAATCCAACTGCATTTCCAGCTTCCAAGTTTGGAGCGATTTCTGCTTCGTACAATTCTTGTTGGATTTCGTCTGGTGCCAAGATCATGATAACGTCAGCCAATTTAGTTGCTTCTGCTACTGTGTAAGTGTCAAATCCGTCTTCTTTTGCTTTGTCAAAAGATTTACCTGGACGCACACCGATGATGACATCACGACCTGAATCACGCAAGTTTTGCGCATGCGCATGTCCTTGTGAACCATAACCGATTACGGCGATTTTTTTACCGTCAAGCGCTGCTACTTTAACATCTTT
This sequence comes from Streptococcus sp. HMSC062H02, assembly GCF_001813005.1. Lineage (GTDB taxonomy): Bacteria > Bacillota > Bacilli > Lactobacillales > Streptococcaceae > Streptococcus > Streptococcus oralis_S. The sequence continues at coordinate 10,780 of NZ_KV811132.1, read as the reverse complement.
TTCGTATTCCATTTGAACTGCCATAGTTTTTCTCTCTTTTCTATTTTTATTGCCTTATAGGCTGGTTTAACAAATTTATGCTGGATTTTATACTAAGAGTATTAGTCGCGGGTAAATCCAGTTGCACCCGTACGAGCGATATTTTTAATACCATATGGTCGAATCACTCGTAATAAAGCTTCACTCTTCTCAGCATTTCCCGTCATCTGGATGGTGATTGAGCTTGGAGCCACATCTACTACCGTTGCACGGAAAGGTTGGATAATGGCCAAGATTTCTGCACGCTTCTCAGCAGGAGCAGATACTTTTACCAAGATCACTTCTCTTTCCAAGTGTGGTTTATCTGTGATATCACGAATGCGAATTACATCAATCTGACGATTGAGTTGTTTAATGATTTGCTCTACTTCATCATGTGAAGCTACATCAATAATGATGGTGATGCGAGATACATTGGGATTCTCTGTCGCACCAACTGAGATACTCTCAATATTGACTTGACGACGAGAAAGGACACCTGTAAAACGATTCAAAACTCCTGAACGGTTTTGCAATCTAGCTGTTAACATTCTACGCATGGAACTTCACCCCCAACATCTCATGATTGCTCTTACCAGCTGGTACCATCGGTAAGACCTGTTCCTTACGAGAAATATCCACCTCGATAAACATGGGCACATCCTCCAGAATGACTTCTAGATCCTTCTCTATCGTCTCTGGATTATCAAATTTATAGTTTTTGATGCCATAAGCCTGTGCCATCAGCTGGAAGTCAGGAAGTGTATCAAAGACTGACTCGGAAGTTCTACCCTCATAGAAGGATTCCTGCCACTGACGAACCATTCCTAGTGAGTGGTTATTCAACATGACAACCTTAATCGGCACCTTGTAGATGTTTAGGATAGCTAGTTCTTGGTTGGTCATTTGGAAGCCACCATCACCAACAAAAAGGATGACCTCTTTTTCTGGATTGGCAATCTTGGCTCCGATAGCTGCAGGAACTCCGAATCCCATGGTACCCAAACCACCTGAAGTGACTAACTGACGCTCATTTTGGTAAGGATAATACTGAGCTGTCCACATTTGGTGCTGCCCTACGTCAGTTACGACAATGGCATCACCATGCGTCAACTCACCGATGCGTTCAATAACGGCCTGAGGTTGAACCACACGTTCTTTCTTATCATAAGAACGAACTCGATTCTTGTCCTTGGTGACTTTTTCAATCCACTTTTCAGTATTGTTATGAACAGTTGGTTCTGCCAGTAGCATCTGCAAGGCTTTCTTAGCATCCCCCACTACAGGAATATCTGCACTGATAATCTTACCAATCTCAGCTGGGTCAATGTCGATATGAGCAACCTTAGCATTCTTCGCGAAGGTCTTAGGGTTCCCAGTCAAGCGGTCATCGAAACGGCAACCAATACTAATCATAAAGTCCGCTTCCGTCATTGCAATGTTGGCTGCGAAAGAACCGTGCATGCCTCCCATCCCTAGGAAGAGCGGATGACTCGTTGCAATGGTTCCTTGCCCCAAAAGACTAGTGACTACTGGAATTTGGTAACGTTCAGCAAATTCATTGAGCTCCTTAGAAGCTTCTGCATAGCTGATACCGCCCCCTGCTAACAAAACAGGTTTCTTGGCTTTTGACAATTGCTTCAAGATTTTCTTGATTTGCATGTCATTTGGATCAAGTGTCGGTTGGTAACTTGGTAAATTCACCTCCGGCGAATAGATGAAATCTGTCTCTAGGGCTGATACATCCTTGGGCAAGTCAATCACAACTGGACCTGGACGACCTGTCGTTGCGATATGGACAGCTTCCGTAATGATACGAGGAATATCTGCTGTCTCACGAACTTGGTAATTGTACTTGGTAATGGGCATGGTAATACCTACGATATCCGCCTCCTGAAAGGCATCCTTCCCAATCCCAGCTCGCGCAACCTGACCTGTAAAGACCAAAAGGGGAACGCTATCGCTCATGGCATCTGCAATCCCTGTAATGGCATTTGTTGCTCCCGGCCCACTCGTGACGACGGCAACGCCCAACTTTCCAGTTGATTTGGCATATCCTTCAGCTTCGTGCAAACAACCTTGCTCATGGCGTCCCAAGATGTGGCGAATACCTTTAAAATTGTATATCGCATCATACAAAGGTAAGACCGCACCACCAGGATAACCAAAAATGGTATCAATCCCTAAGTCCCGAAGTGTTTCCAAAACTAGGTCCGACCCCGTCTTAGGAGATTCTAAACTGATTTTCTCCATTGTTCCCCTTTCTCTTCTCTTAAAAAAATAGCTTGTTACTATCATACCATTTTTTCAAAAATTTTCAAGGCAAAAGAGTCAATTTTCTGAATTTTCTATCTAAAAGTGTATTTATGAATCATTTCCTTATTTTTATTAAGTTATCTACGGAATTAGGAACCTTTATTTATTTTAATTTATCAAATTAGAATATTTTCTTTCTTGGTAGAATTAGTATTTTTCTCACTTAACGACCAAATTTGTATACTATATTCAGCAAAAATGAATAGTTAAAGACAAAAAAAGGAAGCCACTAAGTGACTTCCTTCTAGAGTGAGGACTGATTAGTCTTCACCTTTGTTTTTCTTAATGATTTCTTCTTGTACTGACTTAGGTACATCTTCGTAGTGGTCAAATACCATCATGAAGGTACCACGTCCTTGAGATGCAGAACGAAGAACTGTTGCGTAACCGAACATTTCAGCAAGTGGAACGTAAGCACGAACGATTTGGCTGTTACCGTGTGCTTCCATACCATCTACACGTCCACGACGAGCAGTTACGTGACCCATAACATCACCAAGGTTTTCTTCTGGAACAGTGATGGTTACAAGCATCATTGGCTCAAGGATAGCTGGTTGTGCTGATTTAGCAGCTTCTTTAAGGGCAAGTGAAGCCGCGATCTTGAAGGCTGTTTCAGATGAGTCGACATCGTGGTATGAACCGTCGTAAAGCTTAGCTTTAACGTCAACCATTGGGTAACCTGCAAGAACACCGTTAGCCATAGATTCTACCAAACCTTTTTCAACCGCTGGGATAAATTCACGAGGAACCACACCACCGACGATTGCGTTTTCGAATTCGAATCCTTTACCTTCTTCGTTTGGACTAAACTCAATCCATACATCACCAAATTGACCTTTACCACCAGACTGACGTTTGAAGAATCCACGTGCTTGAGTAGAAGCGCGGAATGTTTCACGGTAAGATACTTGAGGAGCACCTACGTTCGCTTCAACTTTGAACTCACGACGCATACGGTCAACAAGGACGTCAAGGTGAAGTTCACCCATACCTGAGATAACTGTTTCACCAGTTTCAACGTTTGTTTCAACGCGGAATGTTGGATCTTCTTCAGCCAATTTTTGAAGTGCGATACCCATCTTATCTTGGTCAGCTTTAGATTTTGGCTCAACCATCAACTGGATAACTGGTTCTGGAACGTGGATTGACTCAAGGATGATTTTAGCTTTTTCATCTGTCAATGAATCACCAGTAGTTGTATCCTTCAAACCAATAGCAGCTGCAATATCACCAGCATAAACGGTTTCGATTTCTTGACGACTATTGGCATGCAATTGCACAAGACGTCCGATACGTTCACGTTTACCTTTAGAAGTGTTCATTACGTAAGAACCTGATTGAAGAACACCTGAGTATACACGGAAGAATGTCAAACGACCTACAAATGGGTCTGTTGCAATCTTGAAAGCAAGAGCTGCGAATGGCTCTTCGTCAGATGCTGGACGAGTTTCTTCTTCGTCTGTATCTGGGTTGATACCTTTGATTGCTGGGATGTCAAGTGGGCTTGGAAGGTAATCGATAACCGCATCAAGCATCAATTGAACACCCTTGTTCTTGAAGGCAGAACCACACAATACTGGGAAGAATTCAACGTTGATAGTTGCTTTACGGATAGCAACTTTCAATTCTTCGTTAGTGATTTCTTCACCTTCAAGGTATTTCATCATCAAGTCTTCATCAGTTTCAGCAACTGCTTCAACCAATTTTTCACGGTATTCTTGAGCTTGGTCAAGGTATTCAGCTGGAATATCTTCTTCAAGGATATCTGTACCAAGGTCGTTAGTATAGATTTCAGCTTTCATCTTGATCAAGTCGATGATACCGCGGAAGTCATCTTCAGCACCGATTGGCAATTGGATTGGGTGTGCGTTTGCTTGAAGACGGTCGTGAAGTGTGCTTACTGAGTAAAGGAAGTCAGCACCGATTTTGTCCATTTTGTTAGCAAATACGATACGTGGAACTCCGTACTCAGTTGCTTGACGCCAAACTGTTTCAGTTTGAGGCTCAACACCTGATTGTGAGTCAAGAACAGTAACCGCACCGTCCAATACACGAAGAGAACGTTGTACTTCGATTGTGAAGTCCACGTGTCCTGGTGTGTCGATGATGTTTACGCGGTGGTTGTTCCATTGAGCTGTTGTCGCAGCAGATGTGATAGTGATACCACGTTCTTGCTCTTGCTCCATCCAGTCCATTTGTGACGCACCTTCGTGAGTTTCACCGATTTTGTGGATTTTACCAGTGTAGTAAAGAATACGCTCAGTAGTTGTTGTTTTACCGGCATCGACGTGAGCCATGATACCGATATTACGAGTTTTTTCAAGTGAAAATTCGCGTGCCATGAGGTTTGTTTCTCCTATTTATTTTAATTTCTATTCTATTATAACACGATTTTAATAAAAACGGATAGGCAGGACCTACCCGTTCTCAATGTTTATCTTGTTTTTGTTGGTTTCAACTTGTAGATAAGTTGAATTGAACTCGGGCTAAAAGCTCAAGTTAACTGATTTGAACTCAATTGAACTCGGGCTAAAAGCTCGGAAAATAGATAAGCTTTCCTAGAATCTTTGATTCTGCGTCAAGCTTCCTAATTTTCAGTCGCTTTTTTAACGCCCTTAGTATCTTATTCTTACCAACGGAAGTGTGCGAAGGCACGGTTAGCTTCAGCCATACGGTGAGTGTCTTCACGTTTCTTAACTGCTGCACCTGTGTTGTTCGCAGCATCCAAGATTTCTTTTGCAAGACGGTCTTGCATTGTGTGTTCACCACGAAGGCGAGCGATGGTTACCAACCAACGAAGTCCAAGTGTTGTACGGCGTTCTGGACGAACTTCAACTGGGACTTGGTAGTTAGATCCACCAACACGACGTGCACGTACTTCAAGTACAGGCATGATGTTTTCCATAGCTGTTTCAAATACTTCAAGTGCATCATTGCCAGTAGCTTCTTTGATTTGCTCAAAAGCACCGTAAACGATTGAAGCAGCTGTACCACGTTTACCATCAAGCATAACGCGGTTGATAAGACGAGTAACTAGTTGTGAATTGTAAAGCGGATCTGGCAATACGTCACGTTTTGGAGCTCTATTTTTACGACTCATTTCTCTTTATCCCCTTTCCTTATGCTTTTGGACGTTTAGTACCGTATTTAGAACGGCCTTGTTTACGATCGTTAACACCTGCAGTATCAAGTGCACCACGGACGATATGGTAACGTACCCCTGGAAGGTCTTTTACACGTCCACCACGAAGAAGCACCACGCTGTGCTCTTGCAAGTTGTGTCCGATACCTGGGATGTAGGCAGTAACTTCGATAAGGTTGCTCAAACGTACACGAGCGAATTTACGAAGGGCAGAGTTAGGTTTTTTAGGTGTCATTGTTCCCACACGAGTTGCAACACCACGTTTTTGTGGTGAAGAAACGTTTGTTTGAACTTTTTTATGACTGTTGTAACCAACGTTCAAAGCTGGTGATTTAGATTTTTCTACTTTTGATTTACGCGGTTTGCGAACCAATTGGTTAATTGTAGGCATCTACATTCTCCTGTGTTTTTTATTTTTGGTGATGATACACTTGGTGACAGCTACCATCTGTGTGTACTTTTGCAACATTTGTCAGCACGTCCCTGTACACTTTTGAGAGACCAAAAGTAAAAAGTACCGTCTATTATTGTAACACAATTTTTCCTTCATTGTCAAGATATTTTTCATTTTTATTCTGATCTTTTAACTCTTTGACACTAGCTTTCACCGCTTTTCTAAACCAGAAAAGGAGGCAATTTGCCTCCTCCTTTCTAGTATGGATTTCCTTCGATTCAAGTTATCATTTCGGAATTGTTTAACCCTTCTTATCAAAGCCAACCAGATTCTTTTGCAATGTTGGCTGCCTCTGTTCGATTACCAGCATCTAGTTTCGAAAGAATATTGGTGACATAGTTTCGGACGGTTCCATTTGATAGATAGAGTTGGTCTGCGATTTCTTGGTTAGACAAGCCCTGAGCGATTCCCTTTAAAACAGCGATTTCTTGCTCTGTTAACGGATTGGGGTGCGTCATCACCACTTCCATCAATTCAGGCGAATATTCCTTACGTCCTTCAAGAACAGTGTGCAAGGTTTGCATGAGGTCTGCAATGCTTCTTTCTTTCAAGACATAAGCATCCACTCCAGCCTTGACCGCACGTTCAAAATAGCCAGGGCGTTTGAAGGTCGTCACCACAACCACCTTTGTTTCTGGCTTTTCTGCTCGTATCCACTCCAAGACTTCGAGGCCTGTCTTAACAGGCATTTCTACGTCAAGAATGGCGATATCTACGGGCTCCTTTTCTAAGAGTTGAATTGCTTCTTGGCCATCCTTGGCTTGTAGGACAGAATCTACATCTGGTTGAAAGGTAAGCAACTGGCACATGGCATCTCGCAACATACTTTGATCTTCTGCAACAAGTAGTTTCATCTTAGTTTCTCTCCTTATAAGGTAACCGAACCTGCACTTCAGTCGGATGTTTCTGACTGATCACCTTTACTTCTCCTGAAAAAGGAAGGACACGGTCTCGAACGGTATGGAGCTCATCTCCTTTTAAAGAAGCAAAGCCACATCCATCATCTCTCACTGTTAGAATGAGTTCTTTCTCAGTTCGTTCTAATTTCAAGTAAGCTTTCGATGCTTTGGCATGTTTGATGATATTGGTCACTAGCTCAAGCAAAATCATGGAGGCCGTTGACTCTAATTCCTGAGTTAGGCTAGCTGTATCTAGTTGGTGATTGATTTCCGTTTCAATTCCTGCAATTTCCAGCATTTTTTTAACAGTCGCAAATTCGGAAGCTAGGGTTCTGGTTTTAAGATTTTCGATAATTGTACGAACTTCATTCATGGATTCTTTACTAATCTGATGAATTTCTTTTAACTCTTTTTCCACTTGAGGATAGGCCTGCATTTGAAGAAGCTGGAGGGCAAGGTCCGTCTTCACACTCAACATGGCAAAGGTATGACCTAGGCTGTCATGAAGATCCTGACCGATACGACTGCGTTCGTTTTCAGCCAAGAAAAGATTGAGCTTGGCATTTTGTTTCATCTTTTCTTCTTTTAGCTCTTCTGTTATCCGAATTCGATAGAGACCAAAGGTCATTGCATCGGAAAAGATAAAGGTCACCAAGAAAAAGAGTAGCTGCCAGGGACTAACATGATTGACCATATAGATCCCGGTCAGAATAAATGGTTGCAGGACAATAAAACTGTCAAAACGCCAAGAGTGAAAAGAAATCTCATCCAGCTCATAAATAAGGAGATTGGATAAATAAAAGATAAACCATGTGAAACCTGAACTTAGCCAAACAGATGTATAAAAAATGTAGACAAGCATGGACCACCATGCTAGCCACTGCACGGTGCGATTCTGACTGATTAAAACCGAATAGAAGGCAAGTACAAATAGTAGGGTCCATAGCAAGGTTAAAAGCGGGTAATCTCCAACGATGACACCCGCTATAGGAAAGATGATAAACACAATTGAAATATGAAACATATAATGAATGTTTTTAAATTTTTCCAACATAGATTTATTTTACCTCAATCCGTTTTTTCAGTTGGATTACCAAGACACCAAAGAAAACTGTATAACCTAGTACAACCAAGGCAGCAAGAATGTTAAACTCGTGGTGCTCCAAATAAGTAGAAACGACCTGCATCAGTTGATAGGTTGGAGTCAGCTTTCCAATAGATTGGAGCCATTCTGGGAAGGAATCCAAGGGGAACCACAGTCCACCTAGAACAGCCAAAGCAATATAGGCAATATTTCCAACAACCGTCATCAGTTGAGCACTGGGTAGCAAGCTCACCAAGACCCCCATGCTGATAAAGACCACGCTTCCGATCAGCAAAATAGCACCAATTACCATCCAGTCAAGCCAAGGCAGAGTCACTCCACGGACAAAATGACCAACTGAAAAGACAACTGTAATTGATAACAAGAAAGTCAGTAGGGTACTGAACAGTTTTGATACATAATATTCTACCATAGATACGGGAGAATGTTGAATCAATTTTTGCCAGTTGTTTGTCTTATCAGACTCGAGTGTGCTTGGGATACTGAAAAAAGCACTTGACATGATACTAAAGAGCGTCATGGCAAAAAGATAGGCTTGAAGAGCAATTTCTGGAATATCTGACCCTGACATCATACCAGAAAAGATAAGGTAAAACACACTTGGAAGTCCGATGGATAGCAAGTAGTAGACTGCTTGCCGTTTCATCAGAATGATTTCCACTTTCATGAGACTTGTCATATTTTTCATCGTCAATCTCCTTTAGTCTTGAGTCGTTTCGAAGATACTGTCTAAGAGAGTTCGATTGCGAACTTCAATTTCTTCGATCATGCAGCCCTGTTCTTGCAAGACTTTCCATACCTGGCTGGCTTCTTTGGTTGTGAAGGAAAGAGCATTTTGCTTGATTTCAAGCCCTTGAATCTGGTCCAAAGTGCTGATAACTTCCTGATAAGTTAGTGGTACCGTAAAATGTTTTTCTTGTTCTTCACCACGCATGGCATAAGGTGTCGTATCCCGGATCAATTCACCCTTGTGGAGGACCAAAATGCGGTCAGCCGTATGTTCTACCTCTTCGATATAGTGAGAAGAGTAGACAATGGTGACACCATTTTTCTTTAACTGATTGACAATTTCCCAAAAATGCTGACGTGTCGAGGTATCCATGGCAGCAGTTGGTTCGTCCAAAAATAGAATTTTCGGACGACCTATTAGTGCCAACACGAAAGAGAACAAACGTTTTTGCCCACCAGACAACTTGCCCGCTAGCTGATTTTTCTGTTTGTCCGAAAATCTCAGCAAGTCATCAATTTCTTGATTGGAGAGACTGTTTGGATAGATTGATTGAAAGAAGGATAAGAGTTCTTTCACTTTCAAGTCTTGAACCACCGTATTTTCTTGAGGTAAGATAGAAATAAGCTGCTTTAATCGAGGATCTGTTGGCGCAAACCCTTGAATAGCTATCTGACCTGAGCTCACGAACTTGTCGCCCAAGAGGCAATCAATCAAGGTTGTCTTCCCTGCTCCGTTAGGCCCGATCAAGGCGACACATTCACCATCGTTGATTTCAAAGGAGATGTTCCGCAAGATCTCCTTGTCTTTTATTTTCTTACTCAATTTCTCAACTTTAATCACAGTCATGAGATTCTCCTTTCAACCACTTCATTCCCACAGGGAAAACAACGAAAATCATAAATCCAAAACCCCAAGCACCACGAATAAATTGGCGAAGCAAGGTTTGGTCAAACCAACCAGTAAACATTTCCACTAACCATACCAAGAGTGACAGGCCGATAAAGAAATAGATGATTGCTTTTTTCATTCCTCAAACTCCTTTTTCACATCTCTGACTAATTTCAAACCTTCTCTGACAAGCCAAGACATCATTCCAAAGCCAGCAAAGAGCTCCCAAGGAAAATGATAGAAACCCTCGTCCAATCCTGAAAACATGAGATAGGTCATAACTCCTGCTGCTACTAAACTCACTGCGACAATCATTTTATTTTTCATTTCTTCTTCCTCCATTTCATACTTCAATTATAGACTTTTGAAGTTGGCGGAGCTAGATGCTTCTGTCACTAGGAAATATGACAAATGTCATAAAAAAGAACCGATTTCTCGGTTCTTAAAAATGATTAGTCTGATTCATCGTTTCGTTTCTTTTTACCTAGTAATCCAAATGTCATGGCACCTGCTAGGGCTGTCAGAATTCCTAGATTTTTCAAACCATCTTCTTGAGTTCCAGTATTTGGAAGTTGATGTTTTTCTACAGAGATGTTTTGCGTCAATTGATCTGGTTTCGAATCAGGTACTGAAAGTTCTTTTTTATCAGACGGCTTCACTTGCTCTGGAAGTTCTACTACTGTTGGAGTATAGAATCCTGAAATGATATTTCCATTGCGATCTTTACGGATCACTTTCACACCTTTGGCTTGTCCTACAAAGTCTGCCTCAGGGGTAAAGGTGACGGTGCCATCTGGTGAGATTACATAAGTTCCTTCACCTGGAACGACTTTTTCAGTTGTTCCATCTTCAAAGGTTGGTGGAACTGTCAGCTCGACATCACCTGTAAAGTTTGGTTTACCAGTCTGAGTTTGACCTTTAAGACCTTCGGATGTCGCATCACTCACTTGTGTTTGGCCATGGACAGTTGGTGTGTAATGAGCAATAACTACATTTCCATACATATCCAGACGTTTCACAACCAATCCTTTAGCTGTACCAACAAAGTCTGGTTCTGGAGTAAAGGTAATCTTACCATCTTTATCAATTGTATAACTTCCTTCACCCGGAACAACCATAGTCGTGCTACCATCCTCAAATGTTGGTGGTACAGTCGGATCGATATGCCCTTCAAACACTGATGTTGCCACTTGTGGTTGGCCTTTTGCTCCTGTAGAAGCCGTATCAT